>CAZNSS010000158.1:0-8257 GCA_964575465.1 uncultured Holophagales bacterium
CGCACCCTTCAGGAGGGCGTCGAGGACGGGTTCGAGGAGGGCCGCGCCGGCCGCGGCCGGTTCGATCGTCGCGAGGCGCGCGTGTGCGCCCGGGACGTCGGCGCCCATCGGCGGGCGCTACTCCGCCTCACCGCGAAGCCACGCCAGCGCCGGCTCGGGCGACGGGAAGATCCGCGCGTACTGCGCGAGGCCCATGATCTGGAACGTCTTCTCGATCGTCGGCGTCAGGTGGCAGAAGGCCAGGCGGCCTCCCTGGTCGAGGACCTTCTCGAGGACCTCGATGAGGATGGAGATGCCGATCGAGTTGACGATCTTCGTCTTCTCGAGGTCGAGCAGGAGCCGGACCGTCCCCTCGCCGAGGAGCGTGTAAGCCTGCCGGGCGATCTCTTCTCCACCGGTGTTGTTGATGTACCCGTCCGTCCGGAGGATCGCGACCGCCCCGTCAGGCCGTTCGAGGGTCACCTTCAGCGTCTCGCTCATCGTCGCCCTTCAGCGGTACTTCCGCATAACGATCATCGTCCCGCGCTCGCCGCTCTCGATCCGGACGTCGTCCATGAGGCTCCGGATGATCCGGAGGCCCCACCCGCGCTTGTGGGGAGCGCGGAGCTTCTCGCCGATCTCGGGAGCCGTCACGCGGGAAGGGTCGAAGCCGTGCCCGTTGTCGAGGACGTCGACCTCCAGGTACGCCCGCCCGCCGTCCGCGCCGCTGTCGACGACCACCCGGAACTTCAGCTCCACCTTGTGATCGGGGGTCCCGCTGTGCTCGAACGCGTTGATGCACGCCTCGACGACGGCCATCTTCACCTCGTCGATCTTGTCGCGGCCGAGCTCCATCCATTCGCCCAGAGCCGCGACCTGTGCCGTCGCGGCGATCTCCATCTCGGGCGCGACCGGGATGGTGAGCTGGATCTCTCGGGGTGCGGCCGTCGACATCGACAAGAAGGGGAGCTCGTCAGAGCGTCAGGAGCGCTCGGTAAAGCACGGAAACGATCTCCGGCATGTTACCCGACGCCGCGAGCGCCGCGAACGCCGCGATCTCTCCGGCGAGGAGAACGAGAAGAGCGACGGGCAGCCCCTCCTCGTCACCGGTCGCCGCCGACCAGCCGACGGCCGCGCGCCGGCGCTCCGCCCGCGAGCCCGCCATCGGACGACCGACCCGATCCACGCTGCGTTCCATCGACTCCTCCCGCGACGGAATGACGCAATACGCGCGCCAGATCGGCCCGGCCCTTCGGATCTCACGTAAACCATTTCAGCTCAACAGATTACGGATATCGTTCCTCGGATCGCCCGCGGGACATGCGCCACGACGCCACACTTCACCGCGACCAAAGCCATACGACACCGCAAAACGTTACAGCGAAACAGTTTAACAATGGTGCGACAAATAGACACGAAGTGTCAATTCGCCACATTCTTCCGGTACAGCGTTCGCCTGTTGATCCCGAGGATCCGCGCCGCCTCGCTCTTGTTCCCCCCCACCGATTCCAGCACCCTCCGGATGTGGTGGATTTCGAGCGTGGCGAGGTCGAGGGAGTCGTCCCTCCCCTCCACCGGCCTCGATCCGCGCAGCTGGAGGTCCCCGGCCTCGATCGTGTCGCCGGGAACGAGGGCCACCGCCCCCTCGAGCAGGTTCTCCAGCTCGCGGACGTTTCCGGGGAACGGGTAGTCGAGGAGCCGTGCCACCGCCTCGCGCGTCAGCGACTTCGGGCGCCGGCCGTCGCGCGTGGCGATCCGTGAGAGGAAGTGGCCGATGAGCCGCGGGACGTCCTCGTGCCTCTCTCGGAGCGGCGGGAGCGGGATCTCGACGACGCGGATCCGGTAGTAGAGGTCCTCGCGGAAGCGACGTTCCTTTATCGCCTTCTCGAGGTCCGCGTTCGTCGCGGCGACGACGCGGACGTCGACGGGAACGCGGCGGCGTCCGCCGATCCGCTCGATCTCGCGCTCCTGGAGGACCCGGAGGAGCTTGGCCTGGATCGCGAGCGGGGCGTCGGCGATCTCGTCGAGGAAGATCGTCCCGCCGCTGGCGAGCTCGAACTTTCCGGGCCGCGCCTCGACCCCCGTCGCCACCCCCCGCTCGATGCCGAAGAGCTCGGCCTCGAGGAGCGATTCCGGGACGGCCGCGCAGTTCAGGGCGAGGAAGGGGCCGTCGCGCCGTGGCGAGGCGGCGTGGAGGAGCTTGGCGACGAGCTCCTTGCCGGTGCCGCTCTCGCCGCGGATGAGGACGCCGACGCGCGAGGCCGCGGCGCGGACGACGATCTCCTTGACCCGGCGGATTCCCGCCGAGTCGCCGACGAACAGGTCGTCGATCCCGAGCGAGCCCTTCAGGGACCGGTTCTCCTCGCGCAGGCGGTCCACGTCGGCCTCGAGCGCGCGGAGCTGCCGGAGCGCGTCGATGGCCGGCGCCGCGAGCGCGGCGACCGACTCCAGGAAGCGACGGTCCCCCTCGTCGAAATCCGCGGCCGGGCCCCCGCGTGCCTCGCGGTCGAGCGCGACGACGACGCCGACGACGCGGTCCCTCGCGACGAGCGGCGCCCCGGCGACGGTCCCGGCCGGGCTTCCGAGGACCGTTTCCCCGGCCCTGGAGAGCGGACCACGCGCGCGGCAGAGGTCGAGGACGAACGGGTCGGAGGCGGCGGCGAGGGCGCCCGGGAACGAGGGGAGCCCGACCGTGGAGACGACGGAAGGGCTCCCGTGCTCCTCGAAAACGACGCCGAATCCCCGCTCGGCGTCGAGGAGCGAAACCGTTCGGGCCACGATCTCGTCCACGAGCGCCTGCTCCTCGCGGAGGACGTTGAGCGCCCTCGAGACGTCGTAGAGCGTCTCGAGCCGAAGGACCTTCTTCCGGAGGTCGAACGATTCGGTGGCGCGGGCGTCCCGGACCGCCATGTCAGCGCCCGGCAGACCCCTTGGCTTCGGGGGCTCGTCCTTCGATGCGCGCGATCACCTCGAGTGCCGGGGCGAAGCGGGGGTTGACGGCGAGGACCGGCCGGAGCTCCTCCCGGGCCTCCTCGGGGCGGCCGAGCGAGACGAGCGCGCTCGCGAGCCGCACCCGGAGCCGGAACGTCCCCGGGTAGTACCCGAACTCGCCGCTCTCGCGGGCCCTCTCGTCGACCAGGAACGCCCTGAGGAGCCGGACCGCCTCCTCGTGCTCCCCGCGGGCGCCCGCGAGCGCCGCCTTCGGCCCGAGGAGGCCCCTTTCGAGCTCGGCCTTCTGCTTCTCCTCGAGGTCCGCGGGCAGGGCCGGAAGACGCTCCAGCTCGGCCTCCGCCTCGGCGGCCCGCCCCGCGAGGGCGAGGACGACCGCCCGCGACCGGGTCACCTGGTAGCGGAAGAAGAACTCCTCCTTCGGGGCGAGCGCGGGCGCGGCCGCACTGGCCTTGTCGAGCTCGGCGAGGGCCTCGTCGGGGCGCCCCGCGTCGAGGAGGGACGAGGCGAGGGCGCCGACGTAGTTGTGCTTCTCCTTCCAGGATTCCGACATCTCCTCCGCGCGCCGGAAGTGGGCGACGGCCGCCTCGGGGTTCCCGCGCCCGACCTCGAGCGTCCCGAGGTGGCCGATCGCCGGGATGAAGTCGGGCTTGATCTCGAGGGCCCGCTTCAGGCTCTCCTCGGCCTCGTCGTAGCGTCCCGTGTTCGCGTAGAGCTCGCCGAGGGAGTCGTACGGGTTCGCCTGGTCGGGGGCGAGGAACCGGTACCGCTTGAGGTAGTCCTCGCCCTTGACGAAGTCGCGCCGGCTGATGAAGTGGTAGCCGAGGAAGTTGTAGGCCACCGCCTGGTTCGGGTCGAGGCTGAGGAGCCGTTCGTACGTCGCGAGGGTCTCGTCCGCCTTTCCCTCGCGCATCAGGACGCCGGCCAGCCGGTAGTACCCCTCCGGATCGTCCGGGAACCGCCTCACGTACTCCCGGATCAGCTCGCCCGACTTCTTCATGTCGCCCGCGAGCACCTCCGCCTCGAAGATTCCGAGGGCGAGGTGCTCGCTCTCGGTCAGGGAGCCGTGGTTGCGGGCCACGCACTGGACGAGGGACTTCGACCGCTCCCGGTCGCGCCCCCCGATGAGCCCCGCGAGGCGCAGCGTCGCCATCGTGAAGTGAGGGTCGAGCTCGAGGGCCTTCGCGTAGGACGCGAGCGCGTCCTTGTGGTAGAGCCGTCTCTCGTCCTCGAGCCCCTTCCGGTAGAGGCGGTAGGCCTCGTCGGAAGTGGTCGTCACCTCGCGCCCGCTCCGGGCGATGACCGCCACCGCGGTCCCGCCGCCGAGCACCGCGAGCGCGGCGACGACGAGGACGGCCTTCTTCGCGCGGGGCTTCGTCACGGACATCTGCCTTCCCGGGCCGAACGGGGCCCGAAAAACTATACGACTCCGGCTCCACCGGGTTTCGTCCCGGTGACCCTCATCAGGACGAACGTCGCGTCGTCCGACTGCTCTGCTCCGAAAGTGAACTGCCGGATGTCCTCCAGGATCTCCTCGGCCATCTCCGGCAGGGGTGCGCCGGAGTGGCGCACGAGGGAGGCCTTGAGCCTCTCGTCCCCGAAGAACGTGCTCTCCACCGACATCGCCTCGTTCAGGCCGTCCGTGTAGAAGAGGAGGAGGTCCCCTTTCCGGAGCCAGAAGCACTTCGCGTCGTAGGTCGTGTCCCGGAGGGCCCCGAGCGGGAGGCGGCTGACGGGGGGCGGGAGCTCCGTCGCCTCGCCGCCGCGGACGACGAGCGGCGCCGGCTGCCCGCCGACCGAGTAGTGGAGCGTCAGCTCGACCGGGTCGAAGAGGAAGTAGCCGAGCGAGACGAACATCCTCCGCTTGATCTCGTAGATCCGCCGGTTCGACTCGCGGAAGACGGTCGAGGGCTCCGGGTCCTGCATCGCCCGGGCGTAGACGATCTCCTTGGCGGCGACCATCAGGAGGGAAGCCGGAATCGACTTGCCCGAGACGTCTCCGACGACGAGCGCGACGCGCCCGTCGAAGCCCCCGTCCACCGGGAGGAAGTCGTAGAAGTCGCCGCCGACGACCTTCGCCGGGATGCTGACGCCGTAGAGCTCGATCCCCGCGATCTTCGGCAGCTCGCGGGGGAAGAGGCTCATCTGGATGTCGCGCGCGATCTCGAGGTCGCGCTCGACCTCCGCCCGCCGCGTCAGCTGCTCGTGGAGGGCCGCCACCTCGAGGCCCAGCGCTCCCTGGTTCGCGATCGTGGCGAGGTGGTCGAGGTCCTCCCGGTGGAACTCCTCCTCGGACTTCTTCGCGCCGGCCGCGAGGACGCCGAGGAGCCGGCCGCGGGTCGCCACCGGGACGAGGACGCGGATACCGCGCGCGAGCTGGGCGTTCAGGAAGCTCCGCGAGGGGGCGTCGAGCGCGACGGAATCGAGGTCGCGAAGCGAGACCGGGGCGTCCCGCTCGGCGAGCATCCGCCCGAGCGCCGCCCCGACCGGCAGGGCCTCGTCGGCGCGGCGGGGATCGGCGAGGGCGCCGTCCTCGGGACGGGGCGTCAGGAGGTCGAGGCGCGTCAGCCGGAGGAGCTCGGCCGTCCGCTCGGTGAGGAGCTGCTGCATCTTTCCGCGGTCGAGCTGCGCCACGACCTGGCGGCTCATGTCGAGGAAGGCCGCCTGGAAGTCGGCCCGGTCGCGGAAGAAGACGCGGTCGACGACCGCCTGCATCCGCCTCCGGAGCGGGTCGAAGAGGAGGACGACGGCGAGGCCGAACGCGAACGCGAAGAGAGGCGAGGAGAAGAGCGCCTGGGAGGAGACGAGGGCGTTCCCCGCGACGACGGCGAGGGCGTAGAGGCCGGTGACGATCGCCGTCAGGATCGCGTAGACGATCGACTTGCCGACGATGAGCTGCACGTCGAAGAGCCGGAACCTCACGATCGCGTAGGCGAACGTGAGCGGCACGAGCGCCATCGGGACGACGCCCCACGCCAGGTACCGCTCGTCGCGGAAGAGCGACGGGAAGTAGACCGCGAAGAGGACGAACGGGACGATGCCGCCGAGGGTCCCGAGGAGGAGGACGAGGATCGGCCGGCGGGTCGTCTTCTCGCGCGCCGTCCACCAGGAGTGGGCGAGGGCGAGGAGGCCGAGGACGAGGTAGTCGGCGAGGAGGATCCAGTTCGCCCGCGGTGCGCCGTAGACGAGCGCGGAGCGGTCGCCGGTCCTCCGGAGAACCGCCATCTGGAGCGCGTAGAAGGCGGGCGGGAGCGTGTAGAGGAGGACGAAGAGCGCGGGCGACCCGTTGAGGAAGCGCTGCACGAGGGCGAGGGGCGCCGACGGCGCCTCCTCCCCGGGGCGCGGGTCGGCGAACCGGAAGACCTTGCGGCGCGGGAACAGGAGGAAGAAGTGGAGGAAGACCGCGCCGAGGAGGAAGAGCGCGAGCGTGCCGGCCACCTGGACGAACCAGTCGATCCAGTAGTAGCTCGAGGGGCGGAGCCGGCAGACGAAGAAGAGCATGAAGAGGACGCAGAGGAGGAAGAAGACCTCTGCCGCCTCGTCCCCGGCCCTCCTCGAGTAGACGAAGAGGCCGAGGCCGAAGAACAGCCCCCCGAGGAGGGCGTAGTAGACGTAGGCCGCCGAGCCGAGGCGGTACGGCGAAAGGACGACCGGGACCTCGAAGACCTGCTCGCCGCGCTTGACGAGGTAGGAGACGGAATCGCCCGCGCCGTGCCGGCCGAGCTCCGAGGCCGCCTCCGCCGGTGTGTTCAGCATCCTCCGCCCGATGCCGAGGAGGCTGTCGCCGGGGCGGACGCCGGCGGCGGCGGCCGGGCCTCCCGGGACGACGGCCCTCACGTGGATCCCCCCCTCGGCGTACGGGTCGGGGACGACGCCGTCCCACGCCTTCGGGAGGAACATGTCGGCGACCGACATGAGCGCGATGAGCGCGCCGACGGCCCCGAGCAGGACGATGGCCCGGCGGCGGGCTGCAGGCGGCGCGGGGGTCACGTCCAATATCTCTCGTTCGGCGCGCGGGGCGGCGGTCGCATCAGTATACGGAGACGCAGGTGGCCGGTTCGGCCGACCCGCCGCGCCGCATGCGAGAATCGCGCCTCGTGACCGCCCGCAGGAAACGGGGCCTTCTCGTCACCTTCGAGGGGATCGAGGGCTCCGGCAAATCGACCCAGCTCCGGCTCCTCGCCCGGCGCCTCCGGCGTCTCGGGGTCCCCCTGCTCGTGACCCGCCAGCCGGGGGGGACCCCGGCCGGCGCCCGGCTCCGGCGCCTCCTCCTCCACGCCGGCACCCTCGACCCGAGGGCCGAGCTCCTCCTGATGTTCGCCGACCGGCGGCAGCACCTGACCGAGTCGATCGAGCCGGCGCTCGCCGCCGGCACGGTCGTCCTCTGCGACCGCTACACCGACGCCTCGCGCGCCTACCAGGGAGCGGGGCGCGGGCTCGGCGAGGAGCTCGTCGACCTCGTCCACTCCCGCTTCTGCGGGCGGGAGCCCGACCGGACGTACCTCTTCGACTGCCCGCCCGAGACGGGCCTCGCCCGCGTCACGGCGTCGCGCGACGGCAAGGACCGGATCGAGCGGGAGGCGCTCGCCTTCCACCGGCGCGTCCGGGCGGCCTACCTCTCACGGGCGCAGCGCGAGCCCGGGCGCTTTCTCGTCCTCGACGGAAGGAGGCCGCCGGAGGAGCTCGCGCTCCTCGTCGCCACCGACCTCGAAGCCCTCCTGGCGGGCCGGTGATCGACGTTCCGGTCCAGCTCCTGACCGGGCGCGGCTCCCGGCGCCTCGAGGCGGAGGCGCTCGACGTCGCCGCCGGTCTCCTCTGCCGAACCGGGGACCGCACCTCTTCCTGCGCCGACTGCCGGCGGGTCGCCCGGCGCGAGCATCCCGACCTCCTCGTCGCGGCCCCGGAGAGCAGCCGGCGGGCGAACACCCCCCCGTTCGACGAGACGTCGGGCTCGAAGGAGACGACGATTCCGACGGCGCTCGTGAGGGCGCTCGCCTCCGACGCCTTCCGGCTCCCTTACGAAGGGGATCGCCGCGTCCTCGTCCTCCTCGACGTCGACCGGACCGAGTCGGCGGCCTTCAGCGCGCTCCTGAAGGTCCTCGAGGAGCCGCCGTCCCGCGCCCGCTTCGTCCTGACGGCGGCGCGCCCCCGCCTCCTGCCGCCGACGATCCTCTCCCGCCTCGTCCTGCGCCGGCTCCCTTCGCCGACGCACGAGGCCCTCGTCGCCTCGCTCGTCGCCCGCGGCCTCCCTCCCGAGGAGGCGGCTTCCCGCGCCGCGTTCTGCCCGACCGGCGAGGAGGAGGCCCTCGAGCTCGACCTCGCCACGGCG
>CAZNSS010000159.1:0-8241 GCA_964575465.1 uncultured Holophagales bacterium
CCGTCATCACCTACGACGACGAGCCGGCCTACCTTGCTCTCGGGACCATCGCGGAGAGCCACGGTCTCGTCTGGGGCGGGCGCTTCCCGAAGTACGACGGGGCGCACGTGCAGCTCCCGAAGGACCTCTCCAGCGTCCCGAGGGCCGCCTGATGGCCGACAACGTCGTCCTCCCCGGCATCGACACGACCGTCGCGGCCGACGACTGCGGAGGTGTGCTCGTCCAGCGGGTGAAGATCGTCGGCGGGGCCGACGGAGTCCTCGGCCCCAGCCTCGCGGTCGATGAAGACGGGGCGATCCCCGTCACGCTCCCGGCGGGGCCGATCCCGGTCGCCGTGCAGGGGACCGTCCCTGTGAGTCTCCCGCCGGGGCCTCTCGCCGTCTCCCTGCCCGCGGATCCGCTTCCCGTCGCCGTGGAGGGCGTCGTGCCGGTGTCGCTGCCGGGGGACCCGCTGCGGGTGGCCGTCGAGGGTCCCGTCGCAGTCACGCTTCCGTCCGAGCCCATGACGGTCGTCTCCGAGCAGCTCGACGGGTGCCGTTCGCAGGGCCAGGGCGACTCCGGAGAGAACCGCTCCCTCTACGACCTGCTCGACCCGTTCTGCCCGAACAACGTGCCGCTCAGGGTCGCGCCGGCGGACATCTCCTCGCCCGGGCAGCGGGACGCTGCGTCCTCGTTTCCGGTCGCGCTCGCGAACGAACAGGTACTCGACCAGAGCCTCTCTGCCGTCTGGGGTCCCGGTTCCTACATGGTCGGTAAGAACCTCCTGTCGCAGAACGGAGCGTGGCTCGACGTCCTTCAGTACCGTTCCATAACGGTTCAGGTCGTTGCGCCCGCTGGGGTGACGGTCACCTACACCTTCGAGGCGTCGAATAACGGTGCGGACGCCATCCAGGTTGGGATGATCGAACTCAACACGCAGGCGACCGTCGCTGCGATTCCTGTCCTGAGTGCCACGCACGCAGCGGCCACGAACCGCTACTGGACGGGTGCCCTCGCGTTCCGATTCTTCCGGATTCGGCCGACGATCGCCGTTGCGGGTGGCGCGCTAGGAGTGTTCACACGGCTCTCGATGGCCCCGTTCGCTCCGACGACCGTCAATGCCGCGATGAACCTCGCCGGGACGGCCCCGATCATCCCCGGCGCGTCCGGGGCACTCGTGGTCGGCGGCGGCTCCCCCGTCGGGGCAGCAATCACCGGCCTGTGCCCGCTTGTCACCGGCGGCGTGGACGTGAACAACCTCGTGCGTCGCGAGATGACGGATGTGATGGGGAACCGCATCGCCGTCGGCCCGGACGCGCGCCAGTTCCCCGCCACGCTCAACCCCGTCCCCGTCGCCTCGCAGCGGTGGGACCTCCTCTTCTCCCAGATCCTCAATGAACTCCGCACTTTGAATCTCGCGGTCGCGCTCATGGCCAACGGGCAGCCAGTGCCCGAGACCCTCGGCGACGACCTCATGCAGTCGTCCGATTCCGCAACCGTCACGCAGTAAGGAGGAGCGCCCATGCTCGCAGAAGGAAAAGTCGGCCTCTCGGCCATCCAGTCGGCCGCGCCCAACACGCAGGCCCCGCTCCGGCAGGGCCAGCTCCTCGACCTCATCGTCTCGGAGCTCCACGGCAAGTACTACGAGTCGAACTACCGCAACAACGTCTACTCGGTCGGCATGACGCAGACGGCCCTGGCCGCCACGACGATCACGCTGACCGCGACGACGACCCCGATCATCGGCGTGTGGAACCCGGTCACCTCGCCGGTGAACCTCGTTCCGCTCAAGGCGAAGTGCCTCATCACGGCGGCCGGCGCGAACGCCGTCGCTCCCGGCGCCTTCGTGTGGGCGACGAGCATCGGCAACGGCGCGATCACGACCGGGCTCACGCCGCTCTCGCGCAAGACGCTCGCCAATGCCGGCTCCTACGCGAAGGGCTTCAACATCTCGACGGCGCTCACCGGGCTCACGAACAACCTCGTGATCCAGGCGGCTGCCGCCTTCGGCACGCTCATCGCGGCCCAGGGCGCGACGGCTTCCCCGATCATCTCCGGCGACGGAGTCGAGGAGTTCGACGGCGGAATCATCAGCCCGCCCGGCGGCGTCCTCGCGCTGCTGAACGTCACCTCGACGACCACCGTCAGCGTCGCCTCGATGCTGCTCTGGGAAGAGGTCCCCATCTAACCCCGCAAGGGGAGGCGCCCGGGGAGCCCCGGGCGCTTCCCCGAAAGGTGCCGACAGATGCTTCTCCTCGTCTTCGCGAGCGGTCCAGGGCAGCAGCGGCTTCACCCGTCGCTGTGCTTCCTGCCGCACGCCTTCGAGACGGCCGCGGACGACGTCCTGGCGGCGGCGTTCCCGGCGGAGGCGCTTCCGGTCGGCCTTCCGTCCGAATCCCTACCCGTCGTCCTTCCGTGGGACGCGCTCGACGTGACGTACCCGGCTGACGCGCTGCCTGTCTACGGGCCGGGGGAGGTCTGATGGCGACGACGCTGTACGCGACCAGGAGCGACCTCCTCTCGGCGCTCTCGCTCGACTCCCAGGCGAAGCTCACGAACGACCCGCTCCGCCGGTGGAACATCGGCGTCGGCGACGGGATCACCCGGCGTTGGGTGACGCCCTTCATCGAGACGACGGCCTTCAAGGGCTACGTGAACGCGGTGGCGGTCACACCCGACCCGACCGTCTCCACGGGAAGCGGGAGCTCGAGCCGAGACGAGGTCCTCTTCAGCGCGGCTCCGGCCCTGAACGCCGTCGTCGCGGTGACGGCCGACAAGGACGCCATCAACGCCGACATCATCGACCGGGCGCTCCTCGCCGCCACGGAGACGATCAACAGCTACCTCCACGCGATTCTCCCGGTGACGGACGCGAACCTCCTCGGGGCGCTGCGGGGGAAGGCCGTCCTGCTTGCGCAGATGAGGCTCCGCAGCCGCCGGAACCTCGACGTCGTCGACCCGCTCGAGATGGAGTGGAAGGCCGCTGTCCGGTGGCTCGAGGGGATCGCGAAGGGTGACATCGTCGTGGCGCCGGGCGCCGCCGACGCGGCGAGTGGAGGGGACGAGGGCGACTTCGCCTACGGCTCCTTCGACCCCGTCTTTTCGACCGACGAGGGGATGCCGTGATCCAGCTCATGGGCAGGGTGGCCGGCGACAAGCAGGTAACGGCGACGCTCCGGGAACTCGTCCAGCGGACGGGTCCGCCCGGGCGCGGCCGCCTACTCGCGGCTATCGGACAGCGCGTCGCTCTCCGGCACATGCCGGCGACGATTCGCGAGAACCGCCTCGGGTGGGCAAAGCCGTCGGCCCACTACCGCGCCTGGCGGACCGGCGGCCAGCCGATCGTCGACACGGGGCGCCTCGTCAACTCGTGGGCCTGGAAGTCGACCCAGGCGAACGTGACGGTCTTCACCGCCGTCCGCTACGCCCGGCAGCTCGACAAGGGCGGCGTGATCCGACCGAAGGGCCGGTTCCTCCTGATCCCGCTCTCGCCGCCGCTGTCGATGACGGAAGCGCGCGGCTGGCCCCGCGGGAAGGCGGCCATCGCGGCCCGCTACCCGGGTTCGTTCTTCCTCTTCCACGGTCCGGAGGGACCCGGCATCTACCGGAAGAGCCGGGCCCGAGTCGCGTCGAGCCTTCGCTCGAGGACGGCCAGATACCAGGGCCGCACGCTCGGGATCGAGTGCATCGCGGCCGCGCGCCGGCAGATCAACCAGCGTGGCTACCACTTCGGCCACTGGCGCCAGGAGTGGATGCCTGACCTCCTCGAAGTCGCCGGGCTCTTCCTCACGACGGGGAAGGGGCTGAACGCATCGGCGTCTGGCGGGAACCCTGACAAGGGCCCTCGCGGGGGGCAGGTCTCGTGAAGGACAACGAGATCCTCGAGGCGCTCACGGCCGAGATCATGGCGACGCTGACCGCTACGGAGCTCCCTGGCGTCGTCCGGGTCCTCGAGTCGACGGACGCGACCGACCTCATCTTCCGCGACGTCGAGGGCCAGCTCCCGGCCGTCGGGGTCGCCGACATCTCCCTCGAGCCCGAGGAGAGCGTCGGCATCGGCCAGAAGGCTTGGATGGGGCGCGTCGAGTGGGAAATCACGATCGCCGCGCCGGCCGTCGGGGAGACCTCCGCCGCCGGGCGCGACGTCATCCGGGCCGTGCTCGGAGAGATCAACGCCCGCCTCCACAACAAGACCACGTCAACCAGAAACCGCTTCAAGTTCCTCGGCTTCTCCTACATGGACCAGCCCCGGCTCGACGCCGTGGTCGGGGTCCTGCGGTACCGGGCCGGGGGCGTATTCGGACAGGAATAGGAACGAAAGGAGAACGTCATGGCAGATCCAGCTCTCGGTGGAAACGCCGTCGTCGCCGTCGACTTCGAGAACGGGTGGGGAGTCGCCAAGGGGGTGCCGGTCGGCAAGAAGATCGCCGTCACCTCGTGCGGCATCGTCCCGACCCAGGCCCTCCTCGACAACCCGAACATCCGGGGGGACTTCAACCCCAGCGACCCCGCAACGGGCCGGAAGGCCGCCCAGGGGCCGCTCAACCTCGTCCCGACCCACGAGGTGCTCCCGTTCTTCCAGAAGCTCCTGACGGGCACGCTGGTCAAGACGGGAGCCGCTGACCCGTTCACGGCTACCTCGAAGCTCGGCAACACGATGCCGCTCAGCGCCATCGTCGAGGTCGACTTCAACATCGGCGGGACGCACCGCTACGCCCTCGCCTCGGGCGTCCGGATCAACAGCTGGACGATCCCGATCTCCTTCGAGGGCTTCCTCGCCATGCAGCTGGACCTGATGGCGAAGGACGTCGTCGTCGGCTCCTCGCCCTACGACGCGACCCTGACTGACTGGTCCGACTCCTCGCCCCTCGACCACATGCAGCTCGCCGCGGCCGACGTGAAGCTGGGCGGCTCCGCGGTCGCCTACATCCGCGGCGGCCAGATCCAGATCAGCGCGAACCTCGAAGGCGAGGACTACCGGGTCGGCGGCGGCGGCGCCCGCGGCTCGCTCGTCCCGAAGCGGCACACCATCACCGGCAACCTCGAGCTGTCGGTCGACTCCGTCGCCGTCGTCACCCTCCTCGGCGCCGGCACCCCCACCTCTCTCAGCTTCAAGTGGACGACGGCCGCGAACCGGACCTGGGAACTCACCCTCCCGCGCGTCTTCCTCGAGAAGACCGGCCCGGCCCTCCAGGACGACGGCCTCGTGAAGGTCAACGTCAACTTCCGCGCGGTCTACGACCCCACGGCGCAGACGGCCGTGACGATGGTCACCATCGGCGGCGTCGACCCCGACACCGAGTACGTCTGAGGAGCACCTCATGCCCAGCACCGTGACGTTCACCGCCAACGGACAGCCCTTCTGCACCGTCGAGGTGTCCCCTCTCGAGCGAGAGGTCCTCGAGCGCGCTTCGGCAGCCCTTCGGAAGGAGCACGGCCGGAAGTTCGTGCCCGGGGAGATGGACTTCGACGCGCTCGGCGAATTCAACGCCGAATGCACCCGCCTCGTGACCGTGTCTCTCGCGATGGCCGACGGCACGCGCCCCCTGCTCGGGAAACCGCCGGAGGCTGTACGCCGCTTCTTCCGGGAGGCCCGGAACGAGGGGCTCATGAACGGCATCACACGCGAGGCGAAGCGGCTGGCCGACGAGGCGAAGGTCGAGTTCGAGGTCACCTCGGGAAACTGACAACCCTCGCGCAGGCTAGGCGCGCGCTGCGCGGGAAGAAGGGGGACACGTGCGTCGAGTGCCGGGCGATCGGGGCGCAGATGACCGGGAAGAAAGGCGTCTGCGCCCGGTCGCGCACAGAGGAATGCCATCGAGAGGCCGCCGTTCGGGAAGCGACGGTGGCCCTCTCGAACCCCGCTGCGATCGCGGCGCTCCGGCTCTTCGACGCGGTCATGTCGCAGTGGAGGACCTCGTTCGGCGGGATCGTCGGCCTGGACTACCCGGCTGCGTTCCAGGTGGCGCCCGTGATCGGGGTCGAAGTCGACGGGGAGGTCTTCTCATACCTCAGGGTCCTCGAGGCGGAGCAGCTCGAGGCATGGACGCCGGCTGAGCAGGAGGGCAAGTCGCGGTGAGCAACACGGTCGAGCTGACGCTCCTGGCGAACGACAAGGCGACGTCCACGATCAACGGAGTGTCGGGCGCCGTCCGGTCGCTCATCGGGCAGTTCATGGCGATGGCCGGACTGACCGCCGGCGTGGCCGGCCTCGGCGCCCTCGTGAAGCAGGGCATCGAATTCAACAAGACGATGGAGGATTCGAAAGGCGGTATCGCCGGGGTCCTCCTGATGACGCGGGAGTACGTGAACGCGGCTGGCAAGGTCGTCGGCGGGCAGGCAGCGATGAACGCCGCCTTCGCCGAGGCCTCGACGATCCAGGAGAAGCTGAAGAAGGACGCCCTCGGCACGGCGGCCTCTTACACGGAGCTCGTGGGCGCCTTCCAGACCGCGCTTGCGCCGGCTGCGGCGGCCGGCGTCACGAAGCTGGACGACATTCGAGAGATCACGGTCATGGCGACCCAGGCCATGGCCGCGCTGAACATCCCGACCGTTCAGGCCGCCCAGGAGCTGCGGGGCCTTTTCGCGGGGGACACGGGCCCAGACAATAGGCTCGCCCAGGCGCTCAGGGTCTCGAAGGAAGAGATCAAGGCGCTTGGCGGAGACGCCGTGAAGGTCACGGCGTACTTCAAGGAACTGCTCGGCCCCGCCGCCGCGATCGCGGCGATGCAGACGGGGACCCTGACGGTTCGGCTCTCCGCCCTGGGGGACATCGTCGACCAGACGATGGGCAAGGCGACGGACGGGCTCTTCAAGGAGATCTCCGGCCTCGTCGCCGAGATCACCGCCGGAGTGGAGGCCAACAAGGGGGCGTTCGCGGACCTCGGCGAGACGATCAGCGCGGCCTACGGCATCGTCAAGGAGACGATCGCCGACGTCGCCGGAACCATCGGAGCGTCGGCGAAGAACGCTGGCCTCACCTGGCGCGAGTCGTTCCTCGGGATCGCGACGGTCTTCCTCGGCGTCGTCGAGACGATCGGCTCCGGCGTGAAGGCCGTCACGCAGTACCTCACCGCGCCGCTCGAGACCATCTGGGGTGCGTGGAAGACGCTCATCTTCGGAATCGTCTCCCTCTTCTCCGAGCTCGTCGCGAAGTTCAAGGACCTGCCGATCGTCGGGGAGTTCTTCGGCGCCTGGTCCACGAACCTCGACGCGCTCGTCGTCTCGATGACGACGGTCGACGAGAAGTTCTCCCGGTTCGCGGAGAAGTCGGAGGCCAACTTCGGAGAGGGCGCCCTCGCGAGGACGAAGGCATTCCTAGACGGCTTCGGCAAGGCCGCCGCGGCGACCGGCGAGGAGGTCGAAGGGCTCGGCAGCCGGGCGAAGAAGGGGCTCGACGAGGCTGCCGGAGCCGCCTACCACTTCGGCGTCGGCTGGGCGAACGAGAGCGCGAAGGCGACCGCGGCCTTCCAGAAGTTCCTCGGCGGCTTCGCCTCCTTCACCGGCGACACCGTCGGGGCCGCCATCGCGAAGATCGAAGAGGAGTACCAGGACCTCGTCGGGCAGCTCGGGCAGATGATGTTCCAGGCGAAGGTCCCCTTCGAGCGAGGCCTCGAGATGCTCCGGCAGCTCGCGGAGACGAAGGGCCAGAAGATCGTCGGGGCGATCTTCAACGGAGAGGCCGCCGTCGAAGAGTTCATCTCGGTCTTCGACGCGAAGCTCACAAAGGACAACGTCTTCCTCGGGATCTCCGAGGGGTGGCGGACCGCCATGGAGGCGATCCCGGGCGCGGCCGCCTCCGCTGCCACTGCCGTCCAGGGCGTCTGGTCGTCCATGGCCCGCACGTTCGACGACGTCTTCTACAACGTCCTCTCGGGACGGCTCGACTCGCTGAAGGACGTCTTCAGGAACCTCTGGGACTCGCTCCTGCAGACCTTCTCCAAGTACCTCTCGGACATGCTTCAGCGGTGGATCAAGACGCAGTTCCAGATGAGGGCGACCGCGTACGGCGAGAGCGACCCCGGCTTCGTAGGGCCGCCTCGTCCGGCCGGAGCCGGCGGGACCTCCGGCGGGGCCGGCGTCTTCGGCTACCTCGGCGCGGCCGGCGCCGGCTACGGACTCGGCTCGAGCATCGGAGGCGGCGGCGTCGGGAACCAGTGGGGCGGCGCGATCGGCGCTGTCGGCGGCCTCGCCGTCGGCTCCACTGCCGGCGTCGTCGCGGGAGTCGGTTCCGCGATCGGACTCGGCGCGGCCGCGGGCTCG
>CAZNSS010000160.1:0-8199 GCA_964575465.1 uncultured Holophagales bacterium
GGCGCGCAGTCCCTCCGCGGTGAGGACGTACGGGGCCCCCATGTTTCCCCGGACGAGGAGGAGCCGTCGGGCCCCGTCCCACTCGACCTCGCGGCCCAGGTTCTCGTCCCCCCGAAAGATCGGACCGAGGGCGTACCAGAGGAGGTTCTGCCGCGTGGCGGAGCTGAAGGTCGTGTCCGGTGTCGTCGTCGGGATGAACGCGTCCCTCCCCGCCTCCTGGCGGCCGGCCGTCCCGCGCGGAGGGACCTTCACCGCGGCGATCCCCGTGTACCAGCCCATCCGGTTCGCGGGTCCCGTGAGGATGAGCTCCCGGCGGCGGTCCCCGTCGAGGTCGGCGGCGGCGCGGACCCGGTGATGCCCGGACGCGACGAAGACGACCCGGGAGCGCCTCTCGGCGGGCTCGCAGAGGACCGTGAAGCTGGGCCAGTAGAGCGCGTGGGCGTAGCTCACCGCGACCTCGTCGTTTCCGTCGCCATCGAGGTCGGCCGCGAGGATCGCGGCCGGGACGAAGTCGGGCGAGAACGCGGAGAAGCTCGACGCGGCCGAGGGGAGGCGGAGCCGGTCGAGCACCGCTCCCGTCTCCGGGTCGAGGAACGAGAGGTCGAAGAGGTCGGGCCGTCTCGGGCCGTCTCCCGACGGGATCCTTGCGGCGCCGAGCATCGCGGCGATCCGCGTCGCGCCGCCGACGCGGGCGAGGGCCGTGTGCTCGCCGACGTCCGTGTCGTCGCGGGACCAGAGAACCCGCCCGGCACCGTCCACGGCCGCGAGACCGGTCGCCCTGAGGTCGCTCGTCCGGAGCGCGACGAGCCGGCCGAACCGCGGAGAGAAGGGACGGATGGCGAGGAAGGCGCCCGCGGCGATGACGACCGCGACCGATGCCGCGGCTGCGAGGGCCCTCGTCCTCCGCACCCGCGCCCCGGAGGTCACTCTCCCCGCCTCGAGGTCCGAGAGGACCTCCGCAGCCGTCGCGTAGCGGTCGCGCGGCTCTTTCGCGAGAAGCCTCGCCACGAGCCCCGCGAGCCAGGAGGGGACCTCGGACCGGAGCTTCCGCACGTCCCGGGGGGTCTCCTTGACGTGCGCCAGGATCGTCCCGATCGCGGAGTCCCGCCGGAGCGGGACCTCTCCCGCGAGCATCTCGAAGAGGACGACGCCGAACGCGTAGAGGTCGGTCCGCGCGTCGATCTCCTTCCCGAGCGCCTGCTCCGGCGAGAGGTATTCCGCCGTCCCGACGAGCCCCTCGGTCTCCGTGGCCCGGGTCTCGGTGCCGTCCCAGTGCCGCGCCAGGCCGAAGTCGGCCAGCTTCACGCGCCCGTCGCCGTCGAGGAGGATGTTCCCCGGCTTCACGTCGCGGTGGACGATCCCGAAACCGTGGAGGACGACGAGCGCCCGGAGGACCTCCGCGCCGATCCGGAGCGCGTCGGCCATCGGGAGCGGTCCGGCCTCCACCCTGTCGCGCAGGGACTCACCCACGACGAGCTCCATCGTCAGGAAGACGGTTTCGCCGGCGACGCCGATGTCGAAGACCCGGACGAGGTACGGGCTCGAGGCGTCGCGCGCCACGGCGACCTCCCGCCGAAACCTCTTCAGCGCCGCCTCGCTCGCCCGGTCGCCGCGGAGCACCTTGAGCGCGACGACGCGCTTCAGCTCGCGGTCGAACGCCTCGTAGACGACCGCGGAGCCCCCGTGCCCGAGAACGGAGCGGATCTGGTAGCGGGACGCCACCTCGGTCCCCGGCGCGAAGAGCCGGATGGACGAAGCGGCCGCTGCAGCTGCAGAGAACCGGGTTTCCGTCTCCTCGCTCCGCACGTTCACCCCCGGGTGCCCGCGCGATTCTAGACTCCCGGACGTCGCCGGGCCGTCGGACAATCTCGACGTGGAAGAGGCTCCCAGGAAGCGCCGGCCCCGTTACCCGGGCCGCAACCCGCGCCGGTTCGAGGAGAAGTACAAGGAGCGCGACCCGGCACGCTTCCCGGAGACGGCCGTGAAGGTCGTCGCCTCGGGAAAGACGCCCGCCGGGACGCACCGCCCGATCCTCGTCGCCGAGGTCCTCGAGGCGCTCCGGCCCTCTCCCGGGCTCGTCGCCGTCGACGCGACGCTCGGCTTCGGGGGACATGCCGTCGAGCTCCTCCCGCGGCTCCTCCCGGGAGGCCGGCTCGTCGCTCTCGATGCCGACCCGCTGGAGCTCCCGAGGACCGAGGCGCGCCTCCGTGCGCTCGGGTGGGGCGACGAGGTCCTCACCGTCCGCCGGTCCAGCTTCGCGGGCCTCCCGAAGGTCCTCGCCGAGGCGGGGCTCCCCTCCGCCGACCTCGTCCTGGCCGACCTCGGCGTCTCCTCGATGCAGCTCGACGACCCGTCGCGCGGCTTCACCTTCCGGGAGGACGGTCCGCTCGACATGCGGATGAACCCCGCGCGCGGCCTCTCGGCGGCCGACCTCCTCGCCCGCCTCACGATGGAGCGGCTCGCGGCCCTCCTCCGCGAGAACTCCGACGAGCCGCACGCCGAGACGATCGCCCGCGCCCTCCTCGCCGCCCGCGAGCGGGCCCCGATCGCGACGACCCTCGCCCTCGCCGCCGCGGTCCGCGAGGCGCTCGCGACGCTCCCGGAGCGGACCCGCGACGAGGAGGGCGACGACCCGGTGAGGAGGACGTTCCAGGCTCTCCGGATCGAGGTCAACGACGAGCTCGGGGCCCTCCGGGCCTTCCTCGCGGCCCTCCCCTCCTGCCTCGCCGCGCGGGGGCGCGCCGCGATCCTGACGTTCCACTCGGGGGAGGACCGCCTCGTGAAGAAGGCGTTCCAGGCCGGAGCCCGCGAGGGGGTCTATTCCGACTGGTCCCGCGAGCCGGTCCGCCCCGGCGCCGACGAGGTCCGGGCAAACCCGCGGTCGCGCGCCGCCAAGCTGCGAACGGCTCTCCGCGCGGGGACATCCGGCGCTCGCGCGTCATAAGATCGCCCCATGCTGACTGCCGAATGCGCGATCCCGAAGCCCTGTCTCGGAGCGGCCCGCTGGGAGTGGTGGGACTGGTGGATCGACCGCAAGACCCGATGGGTCCGTGACGAGGTGAAGCAGCTCGACGAAGGGGTCTTCCGGACCCTGGCCGCCGGGACGGGCCTCCCCGCCATCCACCAGCGCTCCACCTTCCCGTTCAAGAACGTGCGGGACGGCGCCGACCGCTTCCTCGGGATGGCCAAGGGGGGCGAGCGCCCCTACGCCCGGATCTACACGCGGCTGGGGAACCCGACGACCGAGTACCTCGAACGGGTCCTCTTCCAGCTCGAGGCGCACCACGTCATCGAGAAGGCGCTCGCCGTCGACGAGAGGGAGCCGACGATCGGCGCCCTCATTTTCGGCTCGGGCATGGGAGCGATCTCCACGCTCGCCCTCTCCGTCTGTCGCGCCGGGGACGCCATCCTCGCCGGGAACGTCTACGGCTGCACCGACAGCCTCTTCCGGGGCCTCGCCAAGTTCGGCGTCGAGGCGGTCTTCTGCGACATGGGGAACGTCTCGGCCGTCGAGAAGGCGCTCGAGGAGCACCCGAACGTCGCGATGGTCTTCCTGGAGTCGCCCGAGAACCCGACGCTCCGGATCGCCGACATCGAAGCGGTCTCGCGCCTCACGGAGCCGCGCGGCGTCCTCCTCGTCGTCGACAACACGTTCTGCTCGCCGTACCTGCAGCAGCCGTTCCGCCTCGGCGCCGACCTCGTCATGCACTCCCTGACGAAGTTCGTGAACGGGCACTCCTCGTCGGTCGGCGGCGCGCTCCTCGGGCCCTTCCGGTTCATGAGGACCGACTTCTTCCCCTGGTACAAGGACGTCGGCGCCACGCCTTCGCCCTTCGACTCCTGGCTGAACGGCATGACGGTCCAGAGCCTCGCGCCGCGGGAGGCACAGGAGAGCGAGACGGCGCTCGCCATCGCTCGGCACCTCTCGGCCCACCCCAGGGTCGCCTCCGTCGGCTACCCCGGCCTCCCCGACTTCCCCCAGGCCGACCTCGTCCGGCGCCAGATGCGGAGCGGCGGGGCGATCCTGACGTTCGAGGTGAAGGGGGGCGCCGCCGCCGGAGAGACGGTCATGAACTACTTCGGCCGCAAGGACACGCCGATGGAGCTCGCGGTCTCGCTCGGCTCCTGCATCACCTACATCCAGCACCCCGCCTCGATGACGCACGCCGTCGTCCCCGAGGAGGACCGGCTCGCCCGCGGCATCACGCCGGGACTCATCCGGCTCTCGGTCGGGCTCGAGGGGGCGGACGTCCTGATCGAGCACCTGAACCGGGCGCTCGACCTGACCTGAAGCCGGAGGAGACGAGGATGTCGAAGGTCCGGAACATCGCGATCAATACCGGCGGCGGCGACGCGCCCGGCCTCAACGCCGTCATCTGCGGCGCCGTGAACGCCGCCCTGAACCGCGGCTGGCGCTGCTTCGGGATCCGCGACGGCTACAACGGGATCATGTTCCCCGAGCAGTACCCGAACGGCGGCCTCGTCGCGCTGACGCGCGAGCGGGTCGAGGGGATCACCTCGCTCGGCGGGACGATCCTCGGGACGACGAACCGGGGCAACCCGATCCGGTTCCCGGTGAAGCAGCCCGACGGGACCACGATCGAGGTCGACCGGAGCGACGAGCTCGTCCGCGCCTTCGCGCTCCACGACATCGACGCCCTCATCGCGATCGGCGGCGACGGCTCGCTCGGCATCGCGAACGTCCTCGCGAAGAAGGGGCTCCGTGTCGTCGGCGTCCCGAAGACGATCGACAACGACCTCGACAAGACGGTCATCACGTTCGGCGTCGACACCGCCTGCACCTTCGCGACGGAGTCGATCGACCGGCTCCACTCCACCGCCGAGGCCCACCGCCGGATCATGGTCGTCGAGGTGATGGGGCGCTACGCCGGCTGGATCGCGCTCAACTCCGGCATCTCCGGGAACGCCGACGCGATCCTCATCCCGGAGATCCCGTACGACCTCGAGAAGGTCGCGGCGCACCTGCGCCGGGCCGAGGAGGCCGGGCAGCGCCACGCGATCGTCGTCGTGGCGGAGGGCGCCAAGCCGAAGGGGGGGACGGTCTCCACGCTCGGCCCGCGCGAGGCGGGGGCGATGGAGCGCCTCGCCGGGGCCGGCGAGCGGGTCATGAAGGGGCTCGAGGAGCTGACCGGCCGCGAGGTGCGTCTCGTCGTCCTCGGGCATCTCCTCCGCGGCGGCTCGCCGACGACGTTCGACCGCCTCCTCGCGCTTCGGTTCGGCTCGGCCGCGATCCGGGCGCTCGAGGAGGGGATGAGCGGCGTGATGGTCGCCCTCGCCCCGCCGACGGTGAACTACGTCCCGCTCGAGGAGGCGACGAACCGGATGAAGTCGGTCCCGCTCGACTCCGACACGATGCTCACCGCGCGCGACCTCGCCATCAGCTTCGGAGACTGACCCGCCCGCGGCGCGCGGGCGAGCCCGACCTGCCGCGCCTCCTCGGCCTCAGGGCCGGGGAGGGGTCCTCGGCACGCCTACCGTCTCGTCCGCGACGGACCAGGTCGCCCGGTGGAGGACGAGCGGCTCCGCCTTCCCCTTGACCGCGACGGGCGGGAGCGGCTCGAGGGTGAATCGCCCCGTCTTCAGCCGCCGCCGGGTCGCCTCGGAGATCAGGACCTCTCCCGACTGCGCCGCCGTGCAGACCCGCGCCGAGACGTTCGTCGTGTCGCCGATGGCGGCGAACTGGACGTAGTCCGGCGACCCGATGTTCCCGAACGCGACGGGCCCCGAGTTCAGGCCGACGTGGATCTCGAGCCGCCGGTCCTCTCCGAAGGTCGCGTTCAGGCGCTCGAGGGCGGTCTTCATCTCGAGGGCGGCGGCGAGCGCGCGGTCGGCGTCGTCATCGTGCGGCGTCGGGACGCCCCAGATCGCCATGAGCGCGTCGCCGATGTACTTTTCGAGCGTCCCCTCGTGGCGGAAGACGATCTCGGCCATGACCGGGAAGTAGCGGTTCAGGAGGTCGACGACCTCGCGCGGGGCGAGCCTCGAGGACATCGCCGTGAAGCCGCTGATGTCCGAGAAGAGGACCGTCACGTCGGCGTCGCGCACCTGCGCGCCGAAGTCGGCCGAGCCCATGAGCGGGCCGACGACCGACGGCGGGAAGAAGCGGAGGAGGCTCGACCGCCGCACCGCCTCCTCCTGGAGCTTCCCGGTCAGGCGCGCGTTCTCGATGGCCTGCGCCGCCTGGCTTCCGAACGCGCTGAGGAACTCGAGGTCCTCCGTCCCGTAGCGGTTCGGGATGGAGCGGTGGTCGACGTAGAGGACCCCGATGATCCGGTCCGCGACCTTCAGCGGCGCGGCCATCGAGGAGCGGATCGACTCCCCCGCCACCGTCGCCGAGCCGGCGAAACGCGGGTCGACGAGGGCGTCGTCGCTGACGAGCCCCTCGCCCCGCTCGAAGACGTGGCGGACGATGCTCCGGCTGAAGAACGAGTCGGTCTCCGACATCGCCTTCCGCGACCTCACGACCTTGGCGACCGGGTCCGGCGAACCCTCCTCGACGAGGAGGAGCGCGGCGCGGTGAACGTCGAGGATCTGCAGGAGGAGGTCGACGATGCGCGGCAGCACCGCGTCCACCGGCTCGGGCGAGGAGAGGATCTGCGACACCGTGAGCAGGATCTTCAGCTTCGCCTCGGAGCGCTGCATCGGCAGCGCTCCCTTGAGGCGGATGGCCGAGGTCATGTCGATCTCGGCGCCGGCCCCGATCAGGGAGTCGAGCGAGAGCTCGGGGGAGGAGTGCTCGGGCCTCACGGTCCGCTCCTCCTCGAAGCGGAGGGCGAGCTCGCCGAGCTGGACCGCGTCCCCGTGCTTCAGGCGACACTGCAGGACGCGGAGGCCGCCGACGAACGTCCCGTTCCGGCTGCCGAGGTCGAGGACGCTCGAGCCGTTCTCCTCCACGTCGATCCGGGCGTGGAAGCGGGAGAGGCTGGCGTCGTGGAGGACGACGTCGTTCTCGCGCGAACGCCCGATCGTGTTGCCGCCGGGCTTCAGTTGGAAGCGTTCCGCGGGAACGCTTCCTGCCGCGGGTCTGACGAGGAACGGCATGTGCAGTCGGGATTCTAGCGGTGGTTCTGCCCGCCGCCGAACAGCGCCTTCACATTCGCCTTCGTCACCTTTCCCATCGCGTTCCGGGGAAGGTCGGCGACGGCGACGAGCCGCGTCGGGACCTTGTACGGGGCGAGGCGGTCGCGCGCCCACGCGGCGAGGGCCGCGAGGGTGGGGGGCTCGCCCTCCGCGACGATCGCCGCCGCGACCCGCTCCCCCCACTCCTCGTCCGGCAGGCCGACGACCGCCACGTCGCGGACGGCCGGGTGGAGCCGGAGGGCGTCCTCGATCTCGAGAGCCGAGATCTTGTAGCCGCCCGACTTGAGGATGTCCGTCGAGGCCCGGCCGAGGATCCGGTAGACGCCTCCCTCCCGGGCGGCGACGTCCCCCGTGAGGAACCAGCCGTCGGCAAAGGCCCGGGCCGTCTCCTCAGGCCTCCCGTGGTACTCGCGGAAGAGAGTCGTCCCCCGCACCCGGAGCTCGCCCGGCGCCCCGTCTCCGCAGGTCGCGCCGGCTTCGTCGACGAGCGTCACCTCGACGCCGGGGAGCGGCCCTCCCACCGTCCCCGGGACCCTCTCGCCGTGGAGGGGGTTCGAGAGGGCCATCCCGATCTCCGTCATCCCGTACCGCTCGAGGAGGCGGTGCCCCGAGATCTCCTCCCACCGGGAGAAGAGCGGGACGGGGAGCGCCGCCGAACCCGAGACCATCAGTCGGAGCGCGCGGCACGCGGCGCTCCGCCGCGCGCGGGTCGGCCCGTCCGCGGCGCCCCACGACGCCGCGAGCTTCGCGTAGACCGTCGGGACGGCCATGAAGAGCGTCAGGCCGCCCTCCTCGAGCCTCCTCCAGCACGCCTCGGACTCGAAGCCGCCGGGCATCTCCACCTGAGCCCCGTTCGCGAGGGCGCAGAGCGTGACGTTCACCAGGCCGTGAGTGTGGTGGAGCGGCAGGACGTTCGGGATCGTGTCGCCGGGCGCCCACTCCCAGGCCCCGGTGAGGGAATCGACCTGGGCCGCGAGGCTGCCGTGCGTGTGGACCGCCCCCTTCGGCTTCCCCGTCGTCCCGCTCGTGTAGAGGACGAGCGCCCGCTCCCCGGCCGGCACGCGCGGCAGGCGACGCCGCCGGCCCGCCCCGGCTTCG
>CAZNSS010000161.1:0-8118 GCA_964575465.1 uncultured Holophagales bacterium
CGACTCCGTCACGCGGCATCGCTCGGCGCGCTCCTCCTCGCCGCCATCGAGGTCGGATCCGTTCACCCGCACGAGATGTCGTTCTTCAACGCCCTCGCGGGGGGGCCCGAGGGAGGTCGCCGGTTCTTCGTCGACAGCAATCTCGACTGGGGCCAGGACCTCCTCCGCCTGAAGGGCGAGGCGCCCGCCCTCGCGCCGTCCGGCCTCCCCGCCGTCGTCTTCGGAGGCGACCTCCCGGCCCGGCACGCGCCGATCCTGCGTCCGCCCGCGCCGGGCGAGGAGGACCATCCGGGCGCCATCCTCGCCATCGGCGAGGCGCCGTTCGCCCTCGGGCCCGAGCTCCTCCGCTCGAAGGGCTCCCCGGACGACGCCGCGAGGCTCGAGCGGATACGGGCGGCGCTCCGGGAGCGCGGTACGAGAATCGGCGCGATCGGCGGATCGATCGGGATCTGGCGGATCGAGCGCGCGCCGTAGGCAGGCGAGGCGGCCCGCCGGGGTGCGTCGCCCTCAGCGGTCGTGCAGCGCGAGCCGGTGGAACGCGGCGAGGACGAGCGCGTGCCGGATCCGCCCGTCGCGGACGAGGCCCGGCACGTCGGCCTCCGCGTGCGTTTCGACCCGCAGGTCCTCCGAGCCGTCCGGGGACGGCTCACCGACGCGGCGACAGCCGCACGCGAGGAACGTGTGGCAGCGGTTCGCCTGGATCGCCGGGTTCGGGTGGACCCAGCCGAGGTCCTCCCAGTCGTCGGAGACGTAGCCCGTCTCCTCCCGCAGCTCGCGGCGGGCCGCGTCGAGCGGCGTCGCGTCGCCCGCGTCGACGCAGCCCCCGGGGATCTCGAGCGTCTCCCCTTCCGTCCCCTGCCGCCACTGCCTCACGAAGAGCATCTCGCCGGAACCCGTCCGCGCGACGACGTTGACCCAGTCGGCGCCCTCGAGGACGAAGAAGTCGTGCTCGGTCCCCTTCACGGGGGAGACGCGGACGTCCCGCCTCACGCGGAAGACGCGGGCGTCGAGGAGCGTCTCGCGCCGCGCGAGGGGCCACGCGGGAACCGCGCCGCCCGGCGGACCGGGCGGCGGGGGCTTCTCCACGGCCTCAGCCGGCCGTTCCCGGCCCGAAGCCGATGATGATGTACGAGCCGCTCTTGGCGTCTCGCTTCAGCGTGATGACCTTGTGCTTCTGGGCCGACTCGAGGAGCTCGGAGAAGGCGCGGAAGCCGTAGTACGACTCCGAGAAGCTCGGGTTCTTCCGCTGCATCGTCTGCTTGACCATCGACCCCCAGAGGACTTCCTTGTTCTCGCGCTTCAGCGCCTGCATCGAGTCGATGAGGAGGTGGAAGACCTCGCGGTGCTTCTCGGTCAGCCCGGCGAACGCCGGGACCTTCACCTGCTCGCGGACGAGGTCCTCGTAGTAGATGAACTCGTCGCAGTTCTCGATGAGGAGCTCGGACGTCGAGCCCTTCACCCCGAACCCGAGGACGGTCTTGTTGTTCTCCTTCAGCTTGGAGACGAGCGGCGAGAAGTCCGAGTCGCCGGAGCCGATCACGAAGGTCGTGATGTGCTCCTTGTTCGACGCCAGGTCCATGGCGTCGACGACCATCCGGATGTCGGCCGAGTTCTTCCCCGTCATCTTGTGCTGGGGGATGTCGATCAGCTCGAAGGCCGACTCGTGGAAGGCCCGCTTGTACTCGGCGTAGCGGGACCAGTCGGCGTAGGCCTTCTTGATGACGATCTTTCCCTTGTCGAGGAGACGGGAGATGAGGAGCTTCACGTCGAACTTCGGGTGGCCGCTCTCGCGGAGGCCGATGATGACGTTGTCGATGTCGATGAAGAGGGCGAGTTTCTGGTCTTCCTGGCTCATGCTCACTGGGGGCGACGCGGGAACGACGGTCTCCACGATCGTCGCGGTGGAGGGGGCGTAGGCCTCGGTCTCGAAGAACGAGAGCTCGGCGGCGGGGGTGGCGACGGCTTCCGCGGCGGCGTTCGCCGCGGACTTCCCCGACCGCCGGCGCCGGCGCGGGGAGCGTGGTTTCTGAGAGGATTCGTTCAAGCGTCTCATATTACGACACATGCGAGAATCGGTCCGATGTCGACCGATTCCCTCCTCGACGACGGCCTCCGGGCCCTGCGGATGCACGCCGTGGCGGCCGACCTCACGGGCCGCGGGTGGATGGCCGTGACCGGTCCCGATGCCGCCGAGCTGCTGCACGGTCTCCTGACGAACGACGTGAAGGGGCTGCGTCCCGGTTCGGGCTGCCACGCAGCGCTCCTGACGCCCAAGGGGAAGATGCGCGCCGAGGTGGCGGTCCTTCGGACGAACGCCGAGATCCTCCTCGACTGCGAGCCGTCGCTCGCCGCGCCGCTGCTCGCGATCCTCTCGGGCTACGTCCCGTTCAGCCGTTCGACGCTCGAGGACCGCGCCTCCGGGACCGGCGTCGTCCACGTCGAGGGTCCGACCGCGCCGGGCGTCCTCGAGGCGGCCGGCCTCGCCGAGCCGGCCGCCGGACCGTTCTCGCACCACGAGGCCGACGTCGAGGGAGTCTCCGTCCGCGTCGTCCGGCTCTCCCGTGCCGGGGAGAGCGGCTTCGACCTTCTCGCCCGGAGGGAGGACGCGCCTCGCGTCGCCGCCCTCCTCGCCCGGCACGGGGCACGGCCGGTCCGCCCGGACGTCCTCGAGGCCGGACGGATCGAGGCGGGCCTCCCGCGCTGGGGCGCCGAGCTCGACGAGGACGTCCTGCCGAACGAGGCCTGGCTCGAGCGGACGGCGATCTCCTACACGAAGGGGTGCTACCTCGGCCAGGAGACGGTCGCCCGGCTGAAGACCTACGGGCACGTCAATCGCCACCTCGTCGCCCTCCTCCTCCCCGCGGGGAGCGGCGTCGGCCCGGGCGATGCCGTCCGCGCCGGCGACGAGAAGGTGGGGACCGTCACGAGTGCCGCCGATTCGCCGCTCCACGGCCGCCGCGTCGCCCTCGGCTTCGTGAAGCGCGAGCACGAGGCGCCCGGGACCCGGCTGTCGGTCGGGACGGCGTCGGGCGAACTCGAGGCCGTCGTCGCCGCGGTTCCCCTTGGCCGCTGAGCCCCGGGCCCACGACCCGGGCCTCGCCCCCTACGTCGCGCTCCTCTTCGTCCAGCTCTTCTTCGGGACGCTCCCGGTGCTCGGAAAGGTCGCGATGCGCGAGATGGCGCCGTTCGCTCTGGCCGCCGTCCGTGGCGTGCTCGGTGCCCTGCTCCTCACGCTCGCCGCGCGCGCCTTGGTCGGCCCGGACCCGGCGCAGACCCTCCGGGAGAGACTGGAGGTCGCCTTCCTGGCCCTCTTCGGGATCGTCGCGAACCAGGTCCTCTTCATCAGCGGCCTCCACCGCACGACCGCGACGCACGCGACGCTCCTCGTCTCGACCGTACCGGTCTTCACGATCCTCGCGGGGCTGGCGATGCGCCGCGAGCGCCCCACCACGAGACGGCTCCTCGCCGTCCCGATCGCCTTCGGCGGGATCGTCTTCCTCCTCGACCCGCGCGGGCTCTCGTTCGGCAGCGCCACCCTCGCCGGCGACCTGCTCGTGACGCTCAACTCCGCCGCCTACTCCTGGTTCCTCGTCCGGGCCCGCGACGTCCTCGCCCGGCGCTCGGCGCTCTCGTTCGTCGCGCAGGCGTTCCGCTACGGCGCGATTCCCATCGTCCTGCTCGCGCTCCCCGACCTCTCGCGGATGCACCCGGCCCGGCTGTCCGCCTCCGCCCTCGGCGCGACCGCGGGCGTCGTCCTGCTCGGCACCGTCGGCTCCTATTCGCTGAACGCATGGGCCCTCGCGCGCACGGGCGCCGCGACGACCGCGTTCTTCATCTACGTCCAGCCGCTCTTCGCCGGAGCGCTCGCCTTCCTCGTCCTCGGCGAGGAGCCCTCCCCTCGCCTCTTCGGGGCCGCGGCGCTCATCTTCGCGGGGGTCGCCCTCGCGATCTGGCCGGCCCGCACCCGTCAGCGCAGCTGAGCCGCGAACGCCCGGGCGAGCTCGACGACCGAAGGGTCCTCGAGCGCCTGGAGGAGGAGGTCCCGCAGCCCCCCCCAGACGATCTGGACGCCGATGGCGAGGAGGACGAACGCGCTGACCTGGCTGATCGTCGCGGCCCCGGTCTCCCCGAGGCGGCGGATGACCGGGCCGCTGAAGCGGTAGAAGACGAAGACGGTCAGTCCGGCGAGGCAGAGTCCGCAGGCGGTGGCGAGGAACGCCAGGAGCGTCGACGTCTCGAGGATGCTCCCGCGGGGGACGAGGCTGAGCGTGACCGCCATCGAGCCCGGACCGGCGGTGACCGGCATCGTCAGCGGGAAGAAGGCCTTGTTCTCCATCGAGGAGCGGATCTCGGCCTCCTCCTTCTCCGACACCCGCGGGTCCTTGTTCAGCATCCGCCAGGCGGAGTGGAAGAGGAGGACGCCACCGGCGATCGCGACCACGGGAATCGAGATTCCGAGGACCTTCAGGATCCACCCGCCGACCAGGAGGAGGACGGTGAGGAAGAGCGCGGTGTAGAGGCCGATCAGGAGGGCCAGGCGGTTCCGCCCGCGGTCGGAGGCGGAGCTCGTCAGCGTCAGGAAGACGGGGGCCATCGCCGGCGGGTTGAGGATCGGGAACAAGGCCAGCCAGGTGAAGGACATCTGCGCGAGAAACGTCGTCATCTTCGAACCGCCCGGCGGTAGCCTCCTGAGGCGGCCGCCGATGCTACAGCACGGCCCCGGTCGTGGGATTCCGGGGGGTCCGTCACTACGGGGCGGAACGATCATCCGACTGCAGCACGCCGGGCGCCTCCCGGCGAGAACAGGGGTCATCCTTGAAAAAGCTCAGACTCGCGCTCCTCCTCCCCGTCGTCGCCCTCCTCCTCGCCCTGCCCGCGGCCGCCGAGACGAGGGCCGTCCCCACGACCGACGTCCCGTCCGCCGCGATCGAGGGGACCATCACTTCGGTGAGCATCCCGTTCGCGGGAGGGGGGCCGATCGTCACCCTCCTCGACGGGCTCGTCTCCTTCGACGCCACCGGCGCGAAGGTGCGGTTCGCCGACGGGACCGACGGGACGACCTCCAGCCTCGCGGCCGGGCAGAGGATCGTCGCCTACGTCGACGGGTCCGTCTCCCCGCTGAAGGCGACGAGCATCGTCGTCCTCGCCCAGCGGGACGACGTCGCGCTGACGGGCAGGGTCGAGGCGGTGGACGCGGCCGCGAAGACCCTCACCGTCCTCGGCTTCACGGTGAAGGTGACCGACAGGACGGTCTTCGGCGGACCCTTCGACGGCGCCGGGCAGGCCGGCCTCGCCGACCTGAAGGTGGGTGACCTGGTCCTCGTCGCCGCGAGGTCCGACGCCGGGAGCCTCGTCGCGACGCGGGTCATGAAGCTCGCCCCCTCGGTCGATCCGATGGTCCGCCTCCACGGCGTCGTCGAGTCGATCGGAACCGAATCGTGGACGATCACCGTGAAGGACGGAACGAAGACCGTCGTGAAGGTCACGGCGGAGACGAAGTTCGTCGGCGAGCCGAAGGCCGGGGACGAGGTGGACGTCCTCGTCCGCCGCCAGTCCGACGGCTCCCTTCTCGCGCTCCTCGTCGCAAAGTACGTCGTCCCCCCGACGGTGCCGACGGAACGCTACCAGGGCGTCGTGAAGTCGATCGGAGCGACGGCCTGGATCATCGGCCCGAAGGTGGGCGACGGGCCGGACCGGATCTTCGCCGTGAACGAGAGGACGAAGATCCAGGGCGACCCGAAAGTCGGCGACGAGGTCGGCGTCCTCGCCCAGAAGCAGGCCGACGGGACGCTCCTCGCAATCGTCATCGCGAAGGTGGTCGTCGTCCCGCCCGTCACGGTCGTCTCCTTCGACGGCGTCCTGAAGAGCGTCTCCCAGGGCTCTTCGGCGAACCCGGCGGGCGCCGTGGTGACGGGGACATGGGTCGTCGACACGACGAAGGTCGTCGTCACCCGCATGACCGTCGTCAGGGGCGACCCGAAGGTCGGCGACAGGGTCCACGTCGAGGGGCTGAAGAACGCCGACGGGACGGTCGCGGCGGCGCTCATCGCGAAGATCCTCTAGGCCCGGCGCGACGACCGCGGACGCGAACGGGGGCGGCTCGCCGCCCCCGTTTCCCTTTCCCCCGCACCGCCCCGGCGCGTCAGCGGAAGACCTGCATCCCCCGCAGCTCCCGGATCCGGTCGCGCAGCCGCGCGGCCGTCTCGAACTCCAGCTCGCGGGCCGCCGTCTTCATCTCCTTCGCCAGCGTGGTGATCTCCTCCTCGATCGACCGGTCGTCCCGCAGCGCGTCGCGGGCGGAGCCGCGGAGCGCCGGCGTGTCGCCGTAGTCGAGGTTCGCCATCCGGAGGAGCGGCGAGTCGATCGCCTTGACGATCGACTCGGGGACGATTCCGTGCTCGGTGTTGTAGGCCTCCTGGGTCGCGCGCCGCCGCGTCATCTCCGCCATCGCCCGCTTCATCGAGTCGGTGACGACGTCGGCGTAGAGGACGACGAGGCCGGCGAGGTTCCTCGCGGCCCGCCCCGCGGTCTGGACGAGCGACGTCTCGGAGCGGAGAAAGCCCTCCTTGTCGGCGTCGAGGATGGCGACGAGGGAGACCTCGGGGAGGTCGAGCCCCTCGCGGAGAAGGTTGATCCCGACGAGGACGTCGAAGACGCCGCGCCGGAGGTCGCCGAGGATCTGGACCCGCTCGAGCGTCTCGATGTCGGAGTGGAGGTAGCGGGCCCTCACGCCGAGCTCGAGGAAGTAGTTCGTCAGGTCCTCGGCCATCCGCTTCGTGAGGGTCGAGACCAGCGTCCGCTCCCCCTTCGCCGCCCGCTCCCGGACGCGGCCGAGGAGGTCGTCCACCTGCCCCTTCACGGGGCGGACCTCCACGCGCGGGTCGACGAGGCCCGTCGGCCGGATCACCTGCTCGACGACCTCGCCCCCCACAAGCCCGAGCTCGTAGGGAGCCGGGGTCGCCGAGACGTAGAGCCGCTGCCCGACGCGCTCGAGCCACTCCTCCCACCGGAGCGGCCGGTTGTCGAGCGCCGACGGGAGGCGGAAGCCGTACTCGACGAGCGTCTCCTTCCGGGCGCGGTCTCCGTGGTACATCGCGCGCACCTGGGGAAGGGTCTGGTGGCTCTCGTCGATGATCGTCACGTAGTCGGCCGGGAAGTAGTCGAGGAGGGTCGGCGGCGGCTCGCCGGGCAGGCGCCCCGAGAGGTGGCGCGAGTAGTTCTCGACGCCGGCGCAGTAACCGATCTCCCGCATCATCTCGAGGTCGAAGCGGGTCCGCTGCTCGAGCCTCTGCGCCTCGAGGAGCTTCTTCTGTCCCGTCAGCTCCTCGACGCGCGTCACGAGCTCGGCCTCGATCGAGCCGAGCGCCCTCTCGCGGACCTCCTGAGGGGTGACGTAGTGCGATTTCGGGTAGAGGGAGAAGCCCTGCAGCGGCTCGAGGACCTTCCCGGTCAGGAGGTCGACCCTGGAGACCTTCTCGATCTCGTCGCCGAAGAACTCGACCCTCAGCCCTGTGTCCTCGTACGACGGGTGGATCTCGAGGACGTCGCCCCGCACGCGGAACGTGCCGCGGTCGAGGTCGAGGTGCGACCGTTCGTACTGCGCCTCGACGAGACGCTTGAGGTACCAGGTCAGGCCGTAGCGTGCCCCCGTCTTCAGCTCGATCGCCATCTTCCCGAACGACTCGGGGCTCCCGAGACCGTAGATGCACGAGACGGAGGCCACGATGAGGACGTCGCGCCGCTCGAAGAGCGCCGCCGTGGCGGCGATCCGGAGCTTGTCGATCTCCTCGTTGATCTGCGTTTCCTTCTCGATGTACGTGTCCGACTGGGCGATGTACGCCTCGGGCTGGTAGTAGTCGTAGTACGAGACGAAGTACTCGACCCGGTTCTTCGGGAAGAAGCGCTTGAACTCCTGGTAGAGCTGCGCGGCGAGCGTCTTGTTGTGCGAGAGGACGAGCGCGGGGCGGTCGAGCGCCTCGACGACCTTCGCCATCGTGAAGGTCTTCCCCGACCCGGTCACGCCGAGGAGGACCTGGTTCTCGCGCCCCTCGCGGAAGCCGCGGACGAGGGCCTCGATCGCCGCCGGCTGGTCCCCCTGCGGCGTCAGGTCGGAGACGA
>CAZNSS010000162.1:0-8055 GCA_964575465.1 uncultured Holophagales bacterium
CGATCAGCTTGATCTTGCTCTGCGCCTGCCGCGCCTTCGTCGCCTTCGCGCGGAAGCGGTCGACGAACGCCTGGTGCCCGGCGATCTGCTTCTCGCGCTTCGTGATCTCGGCTTCCTTCCGCTCCCGTTCGGCCTCCTTGGCGGCCTCGAACGCGGTGTAGTTCCCGGTGTAGAGCGTCACGGTCTCGTAGTCGACGTCCGCGATGTGCGTGCAGACGTTGTCGAGGAAGCGGAGGTCGTGCGAGATGAGGATCGCGAGGCCCTTGTAGGCGTCGAGGAACTTCTCGAGCCAGCGAATCGAGACGATGTCGAGGTGGTTCGTCGGCTCGTCGAGGAGGAGGGCGCCAGGGTCTGCCGCGAGGACCTGGGCGAGGAGGACCCGGAGCTTGAACCCGCCCGAGAGGGTCGAGAGGGTCTCGCGGTGGACCGGGGTCGGGATCCCGAGCCCCTCCAGGATCTCGGCCGCCCGCGCCTCGAGCGAGTACCCCTGGTTCCGCAGGATGACGTCCTCGAGCTCGGCGTACCGGTCGCTCTCGAACGTGGCGTCGGCGTGGAGGAGGCGCTCCTTCTCGGCCATCGCCTCCCAGACCTCCCGGTTCCCCATCATCGCCACGTCGAGGATCGGCATCTCCTCGTAGCGGTAGTGGTCCTGCGAAAGCACGCCGAGCCGGAGCTTCTTCGGGATCGAGACGACGCCGGAGGAGGCCGCTTCCTCGCCCGCGAGGATGCGCAGGAGCGTCGACTTCCCCGATCCGTTCGCCCCGACGAGGCCGTAGCGGTTGCCGGGGTTGAACTGGATGGAGACGCCGCCGAAGAGGGTCTGCGCGCCGAACGACTTTCCGAGGTCCGAGACGGCGATCATAGGGCGCGGAACATAGCAGACGGTCCCGGACGCGAGAGTGCGGGACCGGAGGGTGAGCCTGATCGGGGTGGACCGGGGCGGCTTCCCGGGCCCGTCCCCGCCGGAGGAGCGTCAGGGAGCGGTCGGAGAGGGGTCGGACGAAATGGCGTCTTCGGCCGGCCCGCCGCGCCGCCCCCTCAGTCGGTCCCGGATCCGGTCGGCAACGAGGTAGAACGACGGGACGACGAGGAGAGAGAGGACGGTCGCCACGATGAGCCCTCCGATGACGGCGACTCCCATCGGCGCCCGGATCTCGGAGCCCGACCCGATCCCGGCGGCGGGAGGGATCGCCGCCATCATCGTGGCGATGGACGTCATGAGGATCGGCCGCAGCCGGACCGGCCCCGCCTTCAGGAGCGCGGTCAGGGTGTCGAGGCCGCGCTCGCGGAGCTGGTTCGCGTAGTCGACGAGGATGATCGAGTTCTTCTTCACGATCCCCATGAGGAGGAGGAGGCCGATCATCGAGAAGATGTTCAGGCTCCGGCCCGTCGCCAGGAGGGCGAACGCAGCGCCTGCGACCGAGAGCGGGAGGATCGAGAGGACCGTGACCGGGTGGAGGAACGAGTTGAACTGGGAGGCGAGGACCATGTAGGCGACGCCGATGCCGAGGACGAGGGCGAAGAGGAGGTCGCCCATCGACTCGCGGAAGGCGACGCTCGCGCCGCCCAGGACGAGCCGGTACCCCGTCGGCATGTCCGTCCCGAGCCCCTCGACGTACTTCAGGACGTCGGCCTGCGACATTCCGGGGGCCACGTTCGCGTAGATCGTGATCGCCCGCTCGCGGTCGCGCCGCGTGATCGCCTGCAGGGCAGGCACCTCCTCCGTCGTCACGAGGGAGGAGAGAGGGATCAGGTCGCCCGCGTTGCTGCGCAGGCGAAGGCGCGAGAGGTCCTCGGGGCGCGTCCGCTGGCCGGCGAGGAGGCGGAGGCGGACGTCGATCCGCCGTCCCTCCGTCGAGTACTTCCCGATGCGCAGCCCGCCGAGCGTCGCGTTCAGGGCCGTCGCGACGTTCTCGACGGAGATGCCGAGGTCGGCCGCCCGTGCCCGGTTCGGGACGATCCGCAGCTCCGGCATCCCGATCCGGTAGTCCATGTCGAGGTCGACGACCTGGCCGCTCGCGTTCAGCTTCTCCGAGATCTCCCGCGCCTTCCCGACGAGGACGTCCCAGTCGGGGCCGCGGACCGAGAACTCGACCGGGAAGCCACGCTGGGCCGTGAAGCCCGACTGCGAGAGGTCCTGGACGACGACCCGCACGCCGGGGTAGGAGTTGAGCTCCTTGCGGATCTGGGCCGCGAACTCGGCCTGCGAGAGCTTCCGGTCGCGCTTGTCGACCATGGAGACGAAGACGATGCCGCCGTTCACGCCGCCGCCCATTCCCCCGACGACGGCGAAGCAGCGCGTCACCTCGGGGCGGGCCGTCACGTAGGCCTCGACCCTTCGGAAGGCCGTGTCCGTCTCGCGGATGTCGGAGCTGACGGCCGTCTGGACGCGGAGCATGAGGCGACCCTGGTCCTGCGACGGCACGAACTCCGAGGGGAGCGCGCGGAAGACGAGGAACGCGACGCCGAGGAGGACGGTGGCGGCCACGAGGACCGCGACGGGGTGCTTCAGCCCCTTCGCGAGGACCCGGGCGTAGACGCGCGCGAGGGCGTCGAAGGCGCGGTCGACGAGGCCGCCGAGACCGCTCCGGTTCACCTCGCCCGCCTTCAGGATCTGCGCGCAGCGGGCCGGGGCCAGGGTGATCGCCTCGACGTAGGAGAGGGCGACCGCGACGCAGAGCGTGATCCCGAACTGGAGGAAGAACTTCCCGATGACCCCCTTCATGAAGACGACCGGGATGAAGATCGCGATGATCGCGATGGTCGCCGAGAGGGCCGCGAACGTGATCTCGCCCGTTCCCTCCCGGGCCGCCGTCACCCGGTCCTTCCCCTCCTCGAAGTGCCGGAAGATGTTCTCCATCACCATGATCGCGTCGTCGACGACGATCCCGACGGCGAGGCCCAGCGCGAGGAGGGTGAAGGTGTTCAGAGTGAAACCGGCGAAGTAGATGAACGCGACCGTCCCGAGGAGCGACATCGGGATCGCGAGGACGACGTTCAGCGTCGAGGAGAGGGAGCCGAGGAACATCCAGCAGACGAGGCCCGTCAGGACGACCGAGAGGAGGATCTCGAACTGGATCTCGTGGACCGAGTCCTCGATGAAGGTCGTCGAGTCGAAGTTGATCCCGACCTCCATCCCCGGCGGGAGCGTCTTCTGGATCTCGGCCATCGCGGCCTTGACGCCCCTGGCGACTGCGACGGCGTTCGACCCGCGCTGCTTGCGGATGCCGAGCCCCTGCGCGGGGGCGCCGTTGACGCGGGCGATGCGCCGCTCGTCCTCGAAGCCGTCCTCGACGAGGGCGACGTCCTCGAGGTAGACCGGCGCTCCATTCAGGTCGCGGAGCGAGATCTTCCGGAGCGTGTTCAGGTCGACCGCCTCACCCATGACCCGGACGCTGATCTCGCGCCCCTCCGTCTCGAGGCGTCCGGCCGGAAGCTCCACGTGCTCGCGCCGGAGCGCCGCGATGACGTCGGTGACGGTCATCCCCTTCGCGTTGAGCTTGTCGGCGTCGACCCAGATCCTCACGTTCCGGTCGAGGTAGCCCCCCATCGTCACCTCGCCGACGCCGGGGACGGTCTGGAAACGCTCCTTGAGACGGTAACGGGCGTAGTCGGCGATGACCTGGCGCGGGAACGGGCCGGAGAGGCCGATCCAGAGGATCGGGTTGTCCTCGGGATTCGACTTGGAGATGACGGGCGGGTCGATGTCGCGCGGAAGACGGTTCTGCGCCTGCGAGACCTTCGTCTGGACGTCCTGGAGGGCGAGGTCGATGTTCCGGCTGATGTCGAGCTCGATCGCGACGTTCGCCGAGCCCTGCCGGGACGACGAGGTGAGGGACTTGATCCCCTCCACCTGCATGACGGCTTCCTCGAGCGGCTCGACGACGTCGTGCTCCATGACCTCGGGAGCGGCCCCCTCCCACGTCACGGAGACGGAGATCGTGGGCGAGTCGACGTCGGGGAACTGGCTGATGCCGATGCGCGAGAGGGCGACGCCGCCGAAGACGATCGTCGCGGCCATCAGCATCCAGGCGAGGACGGGCCTCCGGATGCAGACCTCGGTGATGTTCATCCGCGGGCCTCCGGCCGGGCAGGGGCGGTCGGCGCCGCGCCGGGCGCGCTCACCCTGACGGGGAGACCGTCCCGGAGCGCCTCGGCGCCCCGGATGACGAGCTCCTCGCCGGCCTTCAGGCCCCCGCGGACCTCGACCAGCCCCTCGGTCGTCCGGAGGCCGAGGGTCAGCACGCGCTCGCGCGCCTTGCCGTCCTCCACGACGAAGGCGAGAAAGCCCTTCTCGCTCGGCCGGATCGCCGTCTGCGGGATCACGGGCGACTCGGCGATGCCTCCGACCGGGACGGTGACGTCGGCGAAGGCGCCCGGCCGGAGGAGCGCGCGGCGCGCGTCGTCGACCTGCGAGGTGACCGCCACCATTCGCGAGGCCGCGTCGGCCGCTCCCGCGACGTGCGTGATGCGCGCCGTGAACTCCTTCGCGTCGCCCGGGACGCGGAAACGGGCGATGTGGCCCGTCCTGAGGCTCCGCGCGTCCTCGGACGGGACCTGGAAGCGGAGGAGAAGCGGGTCGCGCTGGACGAGCGTCGCGAGGACGCCCCCCGGGGCGACGTACTGGCCGGTCGTCACGGTCCTCGTCTCGATGCGGCCCGCGACGGGGGCGCGGACGAAGGCGTCGCGCAGGTTCAGCTCGGCCTGGTCGAGCGCCGATTTCGCCTGGGCGACGTCGGCGGCGGCCGTCTGGACGCGGGTGGCGAAGGTGGCGATCTCCTCGCCCGGGATGAGCCCCGGGTTCTTCTCGACGACGGCCCTGCGGCGCGCGAGGCCCGCCTCGGCGTCGGCCTTGGACGCCTCGGCCTTCTGGACGTTCGCCCGGGCCGCCTCGACGGCGAGCTGGTAGCGGCGCAGCTCGATCTCGACGAGGGGCTGCCCGGTCTCCACCGACTCTCCCTCGACGAACTTCACCTGCTCGACGACGCCGGCGACGCGGGCCGTGACCTGGACCTTCTCGAACGCTTCGACGGAGCCGACGGCGGTCACCGTGTATTCCACGGGGCGGCTCTTCACCTCGGCCGTCTCGACCGGGAACGCGGGAGGGCCCCCCTTTCCGCCTCCGGCCCCCTGCCCGTCGCCGCCGCCGGAGCAGGAGAGGACGAGCGCCGAGGCGCCGGTCGCGAGGGCGAGAAGAAGGGTTCTGCGGGTCTTCACGGGAGGGGCTCCTTTCCTTCCGGGTCGAGGCCCTGGGCGGCGTAGAGGTCGAGGACGGCGGCGCCGAGGGCGTAGAGCTCGCGCGTCCGCGCCACGTCGGCCTCGAAGAGGCTCTGGTTCGCGTCGGCGGCGGAGAGCGCGTTCGCGAGCCCTTCGCGGTAGAGGGTCGTCGTCTCGGAGGCGTTCTTCCGGGCCGCCTCGAGCGCGACGCCGGCCTGCGCGACGGCGGCACGGGCGTTCCCGAGGTTGGCGAGGGCGGTCTTCACGTCGAGCTCGACGGTGCGCTCGAGGAGCTGTGCCTCGAGGGACGAGGCCCGCGCGAGGGCTTTGCGCTCGCGGGTGTCCGCGAAGGAGATCGTCGAGTCGAAGAGGGACCAGGACAGGTCGATCCCGTAGGTCCAGGTCGTGTTCCGGCCGCTGAGTCCCGCCTCGTTCGTCCAGCGCCCGTCGGCCCGCCCGACGAGGCTCGGGAAGAAGCGGCTGGCCGGCTCCTTCGAGAAGTAGAGGAAGGCCTCGGCGCGCTTCTTCTGCGCGGCGACGTCGAAACGGAGCTGGCGGGCCTTCTCCACGAGGTCACCGTCGCCGGTCCCGAGGCTGGCCGGCGGGGAGAGGAGGCTGCCGGGGACCTCGAGCCGTTCCGGGACGGGGGCGACGAGGAGGTTCGCCAGGGCGAGCCGGGAGGTCTCCTCCTGGTTGTGGGCGCGTGTCGCTTCGCGCTCGGCGCTCGCGACCTCGAGCTCGGCGCGCGTGACGTCGTTCGAGCTCGCGATCTGCGCGTCGAAGCGCGCCTGGGCGTCCGAAAGGGTCCGGCGGGCGAGCTCCACCCGCCGGTCGGCGGCGGCGGCGACCTGCTCGTACCCGAGCGTCATCAGGAAGGCGGCCGAGGCCTCGAAGGCGACGATCCGGCGCTGCTCGGCGGCCTCGAACCGGGCCGCGTCGCGCTCGCTCCGCGTCTGCTTGAGGACCGGGAAGGCCCGGGCGTCGAAGATGACCTGCTTCGCGGTGAAGGTCGAGCTGAAGGCGTCGTACTTCGAAAGAACGACCTGCTCGCCGCCGACGGTCGTCGTCCGCTCGTAGGGCCGATGGGTCCAGGCCCCGGAGACCTCGACGTCGGGGAAGAAGACGGCCCGGGCTTTCGAGACGCGCGCCTCGGCCGCCTCGAGCCGCTCCCCGGAAGCGAGAGCCCGCTCGTTGCGGGTCACGGCGAGGCGGACCGCCTCCTCGAGGGTGAGGGGCGCTTCTTCGGCGCGTGCGGCCGGCGACAGGATGACGAGGAGGACGGAGAGGAGGGAGACGGGCGCAACGAGAACACGCGCCCCGCGGAGGGAGGACAGCATACCGGGGGCGATCTTACCGGACGAGAGCGGTTGCCTCGGCCCAGAGGGCGGTAGAATCCCGAGGGTTCGAAGCAGAACCCTGACAACGATTGAGCAACCCGATCTCAGGAGGATCCCGATGACCAGCAAGTCCGCGCCGTCGGCGCGAGGCACGAAGTACGTCTACTCCTTCGGCGGCGGCACCGCCGAGGGCGACGGCAGCCAGAAGAACCTCCTCGGCGGCAAGGGGGCCAACCTCGCCGAGATGGCGCGCATCGGCCTTCCCGTCCCTCCCGGCTTCACGATCACGACCGAGGTCTGCACGCACTTCTACGCGAGCGGCCGGACCTACCCCAAGGGCCTCGAGAAGGAAGTCGCGACGCACCTGGCCGGCGTCGAGAAGAAGCTCGGCAAGAAGTTCGGCGACCCGAAGAACCCGCTCCTCGTCTCCGTCCGGTCGGGCGCGCGCGCCTCGATGCCGGGGATGATGGACACGATCCTCAACCTCGGCCTGAACGACGTGACGGTCGAGGGGCTCGCGAAGGCCTCGGGCAACCCGCGCTTCGCCTGGGACTGCTACCGCCGCTTCGTCGCGATGTACGGCGACGTCGTCCTCGACCTCAAGCCGGTCGGCAAGCACGAGCGGGACCCGTTCGAGGTGATCCTCGAGGCGAAGAAGGAGAAGAACGGGGTCCACCTCGACACCGAGCTGACCGTCGAGGCGCTGAAGGAGCTCGTCGGCGAATTCAAGAAGGCGATCCAGTCGAAGACGGGAAAGACCTTCCCCGAAGATCCGATGGCCCAGCTCTGGGGCGCCGTCGGCGCGGTCTTCTCGTCCTGGATGAACGAGCGCGCGATCGTCTACCGCCAGCTCAACTCGATCCCCGAGAGCTGGGGAACGGCGGTCAACGTCCAGTCGATGGTCTTCGGCAACCTCGGCGAGGACTGCGGCACCGGCGTCGCGTTCACGCGCGACCCCGCCACGGGCGAGAACGTCTTCTACGGCGAGTACCTCATCAACGCCCAGGGCGAGGACGTCGTCGCCGGCATCCGGACCCCGCAGAAGATCGCCACGCTCCAGCAGGCGATGCCCAAGGTCTACGACCAGCTCATGGGAATCCGGCAGAAGCTCGAGAAGCACTACCGGGACATGCAGGACATCGAGTTCACGGTCGAGCGCGAGCGCCTCTTCATGCTCCAGACCCGCACCGCGAAGCGGACCGGCTTCGCCGAGGTGCGGATCGCCGTCGAGATGGAGCGCGAGAAGCTCATCACGGCCGAGGAGGCGATCCTCCGGGTCAATCCCGACTCGCTGAACCAGCTCCTTCGCCCCGTCTTCGACCCGGCCGCCCGCAACGCGGCCGTCTCCGAGGGGCACCTCCTCGCCAAGGGCCTCAACGCCGGGCCCGGCGCCGCCACCGGCCGCGTCGTCTTCTCGGCGCAGGACGCCTTCGAGTGGGCGAAGAAGGGCGAGAAGGTCCTCCTCGTCCGCGAGGAGACGAGCCCCGAGGACATCAAGGGG
>CAZNSS010000163.1:0-7986 GCA_964575465.1 uncultured Holophagales bacterium
CCGGGTAGATCGCGCGGGCGCCGGCGCCCGGCAAGGGTCGCGTCCCGTCGGCCGGGCAGGGCGCGTCGTGGAGTCTCCTCCCGCTCGGTCCTTCGGGGCCAGGATGAGCGGAGCGGGAACTGAAGGCAGCCGTGAAGAAGGCGATCCTCGTCGCGAGCGGGATGGCGCTGGTCGCAGTCGCCCTGGGGACGGCGGGCACGAGCGTCCCGGCCGACGACGGCGATCGGGTCCGTGACCGGCTTCGGAGCGGGGTCCCCTTCTTCGAAGACGACGGGCTCGTGACGTGGCCGACCGCGAGTACCGCGATCCGCGGGGTCCGGCCGGCCGTGGACCCCGCGGCGGCCCCCCCGGCCCCGAACCGCCTCGCGGCGCTCGTCTCGCAGGAGCGGATGCTCGCGGATCTCGCGCACCTGACGCGCATCGGCGACGGACGGCTCTACAGGACGTCGGGAACGAGCGGGGAACGGGAAGCGTTCGAGTGGCTCGCGGGCCGCGTCTCGGGGTTGAGGTGGTTCGCGGAGATCGGCGCGACGGTCGAGAGGCCCCGCTTCCGCGTGCCGCTCGCGAGCGAGGTGAGGCGCGCGGAGGTCTCCGTACGGGTCGCCGGAGCCGACGTGGAGGTGCCGGCGCACGCGCTCCAGGGGCACCGCGACGACCTCGCCCGCGCGCTCCGTTTCGACTCCGACGGCGCGCCGAACGACGACGAGCCCGACCCGGTCGTCGTCGACGGAAGCGCGTTCGTCGCGAGGCGCCTCTCGGACCTCTCGGGACTTGCCGCGGGCTCCCTCCGCGGAGCCGTCCTCGTGGCCGACTACGCCCTCATCGACCGGGGCGTGGTCACGGCCGCTCGGGCGGCGGAGGCCGCGACCGCGCTCCTGAGGCCCTCGCCGGCCGCCCTCGTTCTCGTGACGCGCCTCTCGAACGCGAGGGGGGAGGCCCACGGGTCGTTCGCGGGCGACGTGAGCGCCCTCACCGCCCTCCTCGACCCGCCCGCCGTCCCGACCCTCTACGTGAAGCTCGAGGACCTCGTCGTGACGGGCATCCACGACCTCGCCGACCTCCACCGGATCGACCGCGTGCGCGTCGCGTGGGACGAGGACGTCTTCTCGCCGGGGAGCTCCGAGCTCCTCGTCCTCCGGGTCCCCGGGGCGGACTCGTCCCGCGCGATCGTCGTCGGGGCGCACCTCGACTCGCCGAACTCGCCGGGAGGGCTCGACGACGGGAGCGGGTCGATGGCGCTCCTCGAGGCGGCGCGAGTCCTCGACGCGGCGGGCGTACGGCCGCCGGTCGACACGGTCTTCGCCTGGTTCGGCAGCCACGAGAGGGGGCTCTACGGGTCGTCGGTCTTCGCGAACGCGAACGCCGCGCTTCTTCGGCGGGCGGTCGCGATGGTGCAGCTCGACTGCCTGACGCACCCGCTGGACGGGATGACGGGGCGGCTCGTGAGCGAGGGGGCGTCGTCCCGGGCCTTCGGCGACGTCCGCATCCCGGTGCCGTCCGCCCTCTCGGGGCTCGCGGCACGCGCGGGCGTGAGCCTCCTTCCCGCCGAGACGTTCGGCATCGTCTCCGACAACAGCTCCTTCGACGGGTTCGACGTCCCGAGCGCGAACACGATCTTCCTCGCCGACGGGATGACCGAGGTGCACGTCGACGGGCACCTCCACGACCCGTACGACGACCTCCCTCTCGTCGCCCTTCACGGCGACGACCTCGCCGACCTCGCGAACGTCGCGCTGACCGCGGTCGTCGAGCTTCCGCGGGACGCGGCGTCGCTCCGGACCACTCCCGCGAAGACGGGACGCGCCGTCTTCGTCGCGAGCCACACCGAGTCGGTGCACATGACGCCCGCGCAGATGGGGGCTTTCGGGATGGCTCTGGCGTGGGAGGGGTGGTCGATGGACGTGGTGCCCTACGGGACGCCGGTGACGGCGGCGGCCCTCACAGGGGCCGGGCTCGTCGTCGTACCGCCGGTCCACGATTACCCGACGCCCCTCTCGGGAGGGGGGCCGTACGACGAGAGCTTCTCGGCGGACGAGGTCGCCGCGCTCGCCCGGTATGCGCGCGACGGGGGCTTCCTCGTCCTCGCGAGCGGCCTCGCGCGGCTCCGCTACGGGACGACGCCGGCCGACGAGAACGAGGACTGGGCCGACGTGAACGCGGTCGGGGAGGGCCTGGGCGTCGTGTTCGAGGGGCGAATCCTCGGAGGCTCACAGGCGACGGTCACGGCGACGCACCCTCTCGTCGCGGGAGTCGGGGCCATCGCGCTCACGCAGGGATGCGGCGTGGCCGTCCGACCGGGAGCGGGTCGTGTCCTCGCCCGCTCGGGCTCCGACGCGGCGGCCGTCCTGTTCTCCGCGGGGAGTCGCGGGGAGGTGCTCGCCCTCGGCGACGTCGGAGTCCTCGGGGGGCGCGACGCCGCGCCGAACCTCTCGTTCCTCCGCAACGTCGCGAGCTATGCCCGAACGCGCGGGGCCGGTGCGAGGTAGAGTCCGCCGCAGTCTTCGGACTCGATCCGGTCGACGGGAGGGAACGATGTCGGTTCACGCGATCACGCGGACGGTGCTCGGGCTCGGATTCGTGGCCCTGCTTCTGGCGCCCGTGGCGTCGGTTTCCGGCCAGGCGCCGGCTGCAGGACAGGGGACGACGGCGATGTTCGAGGAGCAGGACACGATGGCGGCCGTCCTGAAACGGCTCGAGGGGAAGCAGGTGCGCCTCCGCCTCGCCGGGTCGAACGACGAGGTCATCGGCAAGCTCCAGAAGGTCGGCAAGGAGCTCGTTCACCTCTCCGATCTCTCCGGCCGCGAGTTCTTCGACGCGGTCGTGAGGATCGACCAGGTCTCGGGCGTCTCGGTCCAGGTCCGCGGGCGCTGAAGGCGGGTCGTTCCGACGCGCAGACTGTAGAGTGCAGACCAGACCCCTTCCTGGGCGACCCGGTGCGGCGAGGCGGCGGAATCAGGAGCTCTCGTTCTTCCGAGGCGGCTTCCGGGCGAGGAGGACGTCGAGGAAGTAGCGGAAGACGAGGCGGTCGTGGCCGGGAACGGCCCACGGGAGCCGTCGGGACTCGCGGAGGACCTCGTACCGGAGATGCGGCAGGGCGGGGTGCCCGCCCGCGAGGAGCGCGCGGACCGTCCCAGCGCCGGAGGCACCGGGTCCGCAGAGCCAGCCCGCGGGGGGAGTGACGCGGGCGTCCCAGGCGTAGGGCGTCGCGAGGAGAAGGAGCCCGCCGGGTGCGAGGAGCGCGTCGAGCTGGCCGAGGGCGACGAACGGCTCGGGGACGGTGTCGAGGAGCGAGACCGCCAGGACGGCGGAGAACGTCTCCGCTTCGAAGGGGGGGTCGAGGAGGTCCCCCTGGACGAGGTGGATCGTCGCCGGTCCCTGGTCCGCCAGGGGCGGGCGCTCGACGAGGAGGGGCTCGAAACGGAGCCCCTCGACGGGACGCGCGATCCAGGACCTGCCGCGGTCGGCGACCCGCCGCGCGAGGCGGAGGGAGCCGACGCGGAGGTCGAGACCGACGGCGCCCCGGGGGAAGAGCGGCGCGACGGCGTGGAGGAGAGCCCCGGGCCCGCAGCCCGCGTCGAGCGCGCAGCCCGCGGCAACGCCGAAGGGGATCCCGGCTTCCTCGATCCACCCAGCCACCGTGTCGAGGAAGGCCCGGTTCCCGGCCAGCTCGGATTCGAGGACGCCGCCCCGCCCGGGGAAGTGCGAGAGGGCGGTGCTCGCGAGGAGGGAGACCTCGCGGGAGAGCTCTCCACCGGGCTCCAGCGTCGAGGCGAGGCGGCAGGCTTCCCCGGCCCCCGCGGGATCGTCGTGGATCCAGCGCGGGCCGAGGGCCTCGACCTGCGCGCGGCGGAAGGCGTCGAGATCGGGGGGGACGCACGGGATCCCGTCGATTCGCGGGTACGTCGTCCCGCAGCGCGGGCAGCGGTCCGAAGGGATCGCGCCGGACGCGTCGGTCGCGGGCTCGAGACGCGACACGGTGAGGGCGCCCCGCGGGCCGGGCCTCCGGCACGGGGGGCAGACGAGGCGGAACGGGAGCGGGGCGGCCTCCGCGTCACCCATGCGGACGTCGGTGCCCCGCGTTCAGGGAAGGCCGAGGCGCTCGTTCAGGGTCGGGCTGGTTTTCGCCGGAGCCTTCGTGCCCTTCGGCTCCTCCTTCGGGAGCATCCCGAGCTGCCACATGAGGAAGATCCGCTGGTCGGCGGCGTCGCGGACCCTGAGGTCGAGCGGCTTGCCCTGGCCGTGGCCGGCGTCGCGGTCGACCCAGAGGAGGATCGGCTTCGTCGCAGGGTCGGACGTGGTCGAGGCCTGGAGGAGCGCCGCCATCTTTCGCGCGTGAAGCGGGTGGACGCGGGAGTCGTTCTCGCCGGCGGTCAGGAGGACGGCGGGGTACCTCGTCCCCTTCTGCACGTGGTGGTACGGCGAGTAGGCCTTCAGGAACGCGAGCTGCGCGGGGTCCTCCGCGCTGCCGTACTCCGGGATCCAGTAGCGCGCCATCAGGAACGACTGGTATCGCAGCATGTCGAGAAGAGGGACGGCGCTGACGACCGCTCCGAAGAGCTCGGGGCGCTGCACGAGGACGGCGCCGGTGAGCAGGCCGCCGTTCGAGCCGCCGGCGACGGCGAGCTTCGGAGCGCTCGTGTACTTCTGCGCGACGAGCCACTCGGCCGCCGCGATGAAGTCGTCGAAGACGTTCTGCTTCCTCTCGAGCATCCCGGCCTCGTGCCAGGCGTCGCCGTACTCGCCGCCGCCGCGGAGGCACGCGAGGGCGTAGACGCCGCCCGCCTCGAACCAGGGGAAGAGCGTCGCGCTGAAGCTCGGCGTCGAGCTGACGTTGAAGCCGCCGTAGCCGTAGAGGAGCGTCGGGTTCGTCCCGTCGAGCTTCAGCCCCTTCCGGTGGACGACGAACATCGGGACCTTCGTCCCGTCCTTCGAGGTGCAGAAGACCTGCTTGACCTCGACGGTCGACGGGTCGACGGGGACCTTCGGCCGCTCCCAGAGCTCGCTCTTCTTCGTCGCGAGGTCGACGCGGTAGATGCCGGGCGGCTCGTTGAAGGAGGCGTAGGAGAGGAACGCCTCGGTCCGGTCCTGCGAGGTCGAGAGGCGGGCGGTCCCGATGCCCGGGAGCGGGAGGTCGCCGAGGGGCCTTCCGTCGAGGGAGTAGAGCTCGATCCGCGTCGCGGCGTCCTTGAGGAGGCTGACGACGAGGATGCCGCGGGCAAGCGAGACTCCGCGGATCGTCACGTCCTTCCGCTCGGCGACGAGCGTCTTCCAGCCGCTCTTCGCCGGGGCGTTGAGGTCGACCGCGACGACCCGGCCGTTCTTCGCGCCGTCGGTCGTCTGGAGGAAGAGGGTGTCCCCGAGGACGGCGCCGTACGAGGTGCTCTCGGAGCCGACGATGACGTCGGCCTTCTCGAACTCGCCGGTCCGCGCCCAGCGGTCGAGGTCGATCGCCCAGAGGTCGTTCGTGCTCGTCCCCGTCGCGTACGAGAGAAGGCCCCAGCGGCCGTCCTCGCTCGCGGAGAAGCCGGGGCCGTACGTCGTCGCGAGCCTCGCGTTCTCCTCCTTCGTGTACTGCCGGAAGAGCCGGACGTCCTGGCGGGGGTGCCCGCCGAGCCGGTGGAACTTCACCTGGCCGGAGTACGGGTCCTTCGCGTTCTCGAGGTTCCGGTAGAAGAAGCCGGAGGAGTCGGGGAGCCAGTCGATCGAGCTGACCTTCCCGGGGATCTCGTCGGCGAGCCAGCGGCCCGAGTCGACGTCGAGGACGTAGAGCGTCGCGTTCTCGTCGCCCGCGCGGTACATGCCGAAGGCGAGGAGCCTCCCCGACGGGTCGGGCTCGGTCCAGGCGATCGTCACGAGGCCCTTCGCGTCGAGGGTGTTCGGGTCGAGGAGGAGCTTCGGCCTTCCGTTCCACCCTTCGCGGACGAAGACGCGGGCCTGATTCTCCGTCCCCTCTCGCTGCGAGTAGAAGTAGCGGTTGCCGCGCATGCGCGGCGCGGAGACGGAGCCGACCTCCATCAGCTCGCGCAGGCGCGCCTCGACGCCCCTGCGGCCCGGCAGGCTGTCGAGGACCTGCCGCGTGTAGGCGAGCTGGGCGTCGGTCCAGGCGGTCACCTCGGGCGTCAGGGCCCCCTTCGCGTCTCCCTCCAGCCAGCGGTAGGGGTCGACGATCGACTCGCCGTGAAGGACGTCGGTGACCGGGCGCGCCTCGGTGGGCGGGGGAGCGGAGGGCGGCGCGCCGGCGGCGGGGAGGGCGAGCGCGAGCAGGGCTGCGGCGAGACGCATGGGGCCTCCGTGTCGAGCGGGGATGGCGCGGCGGGGGTCGCGCGACCCGTAATGATAGGCGACGGGCGCGACGGCTTCGTCGGCGCGGGCGGGCGTCCTTCGGCGCGGGGGCAAAGGGAACGGCCCGGCGATGGCCGGGCCGTTCGGGGAAGCGGGCGCCTCGCGGCGTCGCGGGGGGAACGCGCCGTCCGTTCAGCTCCCCTTCGGCGTCCGCTCGTTGAAGCGTCCGCGCGGGGTGTAGTGCGTGTGGAGGAGCTCGTGCGACAGGTGACCGAGAGGCTGCCCGAGGAACTCGTCGTAGAGCGCCATGACGGCCGGGTTCTCGTGCGACTTGCGGCGCGGCTTGCCGGAGTCCTCGGCGTAGATGGCACGCACCCGTGCCTCGCGGATCGTCCGGGTCGTCGGGCGCGGCTGGCCGCCCCCGGCGATGCAGCCGCCGGGGCAGCCCATCACCTCGATGAAGTGCCACGGGGCGGTGCCCGCCTCGATCTCCTTCATCAGCCGCTTGGCGCCCTTGAGGCCGCTGGTCACGGCGACGCGGACGGTGAAGCCCTCGAGCTCCTTGAACTCGGGCTTGACGTCCTCGAGGGTGAAGGCGGCCTCCTTGACGGACGAGAGTCCGCGAACGGGCGTGACGTCGAGCCGCGGGAACGGGATCTCGCGCCCGGTCACGACCTCGTAGACGGTCCGGAGGGCGGCCTCCATGACGCCGCCCGTCGCGCCGAAGATGTCGGCCGCGCCGGTGGAGAAGCCGAGCGGCTCGTCGAACGCCATCCCCTCGAGCGAGTTGAAGTCGATCCCGGCCTCCTTGATCATCCGGGCGAGCTCGCGCGTGGTCAGGACGGCGTCGACCGCGGGGAGGCCGTCGACGGAGAGCTCGGGCCGCGTGATCTCGAACTTCTTCGCGGTGCACGGCATCACGGAGACGACGAACATCTCCTTCGGGTCGACGGCCTTCTTCTTCGCCCAGTAGGTCTTCGCGAGGGCACCGAGCATCATGTGCGGCGACTTGCACGAGGAGAGGTGGGCGAGCCTGTCGGGGAACTCGTGCTCGACGTACTTGATCCAGCCCGGCGAGCAGGAGGTGATCATCGGGAGGACGACGTCCTGGCCGCGCACCGCCGCGAGCGCCCGGTGGAGGAACTCGGTCCCCTCCTCGAGGATCGTCAGGTCGGCGGCGAAGTTCGTGTCGAAGACGTCGTCGAAGCCGAGGAGGCGGAGGGCGTGGGCCATCTTCGCCGTGACGATGGTGCCGGGCTCCATCCCGAACATCTCGCCGAGCGCGACGCGGACGGCCGGGGCCGTCTGGACGACCGTGCGGACCTTCGGGTTGAAGAGGGCGTTCCAGACGGGGCGGCTGTCGACGCGCGTCAGGAGCGCACCGACGGGGCAGACCATGACGCACTGGCCGCAGTTGGCGCAGGCGGAGGAGCCGAGCGGCAGGTCGGCCGCGGGACCGATCGTCGTCCCGAAGCCGCGGTGATTGACGCCGAGCGCCCCGACGCCCTGGATCTCGTTGCAGACGGTGACGCAGCGGCGGCAGAGGATGCACTTGGAGGAGTCGCGGTAGACCGAGGGGCTCGAGGCGTCGATGGAGTGCTTCGACATCTCCCCCTCGAACCGGCAGTCGGGGATCTTGATCTCCTCGCCGAGCTTCTGGAACTCGCAGTTCTGGTTCCGGTAGCAGGAGAGGCAGTTCCTCGG
>CAZNSS010000164.1:0-7883 GCA_964575465.1 uncultured Holophagales bacterium
GGGCGAGAAGGTCCTCCTCGTCCGCGAGGAGACGAGCCCCGAGGACATCAAGGGGATGAACGCGGCCGAGGGGATCCTCACCGCGCGCGGCGGCATGACCTCCCACGCGGCCCTCGTCGCGCGGCAGATGGGCAAGGTCTGCATCGTCGGCTGCGAGTCGCTCCGGATCGACTACGCCCAGCGCTGCATGACGGTCAAGGGCGACGCGAAGAACCGCGTCGTGATGGAAGGCGACTGGCTTTCCATCGACGGCTCGACGGGCGAGGTCCTCGAGGGGCGCCTCGGGACGAAGCCGTCCGAGGTCCTCCAGGTCCTCCTCGAGAAGACGCTGAAGCCCGAGGCGAGCCCGGTCTACACGCTCTACGCGACGCTCATGGGCTGGGCCGACAAGGTCCGGCGCCTGCGCGTCCGCGCGAACGCCGACCAGCCCGACCAGGCCGGGAACGCCGTCGAGTTCGGCGCCGAGGGAATCGGCCTCTGCCGGACCGAGCACATGTTCTTCGGCGGCGACCGGATCACGGCCGTCCGCGAGATGATCCTCGGCGACAGCGTCCAGGCCCGCGAGAAGGCGCTCGCCAAGCTCCTGCCGATGCAGCGCGGCGACTTCGAAGGCGTCTTTCGCGCGATGGGCCCGCGGCCCGTCACGATCCGGACGATCGACCCGCCCCTCCACGAGTTCCTGCCGCACACCCTCGACGAGCAGGCGGCCGTCGCCGAGAAGCTCGGCGTCTCGTCGGCCGTCGTGGCGCAGAAGGTGAGCGAGCTCCACGAGATGAACCCGATGCTCGGGCACCGCGGCTGTCGCCTCGGGATCGTCTACCCCGAGATCACGCGGATGCAGGCGCGCGCCATCCTCGAGGCGGCCTGCATCGTGAAGAAGGACGGGGTCGAGGTGAAGCCGGAGATCATGATCCCGCTCGTCGGCCACGTGAACGAGCTGAAGGACCAGGAGAAGCTCGTCCGCGAGGTCGCCAGGGACGTCTTCGCCAAGGCCGGCATCACCGTCGACTACCTCGTCGGGACGATGATCGAGCTCCCGCGCGCCGCGCTGACGGCCGACGAGATCGCCACCGTGGCCGAGTTCTTCAGCTACGGCACGAACGACCTGACGCAGACGACGTTCGGGCTCAGCCGCGACGACGCGGGCAAGTTCCTCCCGGACTACGTCAAGCGCGAGATCCTCCCGGCCGACCCGTTCGAGAGGCTCGACCAGGCGGGAGTGGGCAAGCTCGTGAAGATGGGTGTCGAGCTCGGCCGGACGACCCGCCCGAAGCTGAAGATCGGCATCTGCGGCGAGCACGGCGGCGAGCCGTCGTCGGTGGAGTTCTGCCACCGGACGAGCCTCGACTACGTCAGCTGCTCGCCGTTCCGGATCCCGATCGCCCGCCTCGCCGCCGGCCAGGCCGCCGTCCGCGAGGGCGCGACGGTCTCCGGCAGGCCGGCGAAGGCCGCGAAGTCTGCGGCCAAGGTGGCCTCGAAGGCCAAGGCCCCGGCGAAGGCTGCGAAGGCCGCCCCGAAGGCGAAGGCTCCCGCGAAGAAGGTCGCCAAGGCGGCTCCGAAGGCGAAGCCGGCCCCGAAGAAGGCGGCGAAGGCCGCTCCCAGGACGAAGGCCAGGCCCGCGCCGAAGAAGGTGACGAAGAAGGCTCCCGCGAAGAAGGGGAAGAAGTAGGGCCTGCGCGAGGGGCGGGCCCCTCGCGCACGAATCCCGTCAGGTGAAACGGCGGCCTCGCGGCCGCCGTTTCCGTTCCCGGCACGTTCGGCGCCTGCTCGTCGGGGAGCGGATCCCGCCCCGCACGTTGCCGCCTCGCCGGTACTCGCCGGGAGGCGGTGCGCGTCAGGCCGGCCGGGCGGGCGCGGGGTGTTCCCAGGCGGCGGGGTCTTCGGCCGGCTCGAGGTGCGTCAGGACGGAGGCCCTCGGAAAGGCAGCGCTGACCGCGCGCTCGATCTCCTCGCAGAGGTCGTGGCCGCGCTGCACGCTCCAGCTCCCGGGGACGAGGACGTGCATGTCGACGAATCGGACCGGTCCCGCCGCGCGGGTCCTCACCGAGTGGACCTCCACCCCGTCGCCCCGGAACCGGGCGAGGATGGCCTCGAGCTGCTTCTTCTCGGTCTCCGGGATCGTCCTGTCGAGGAGGCCCTGGGCGGTCTCGATCAGGATCCTCCCGGCCATCCAGACGATGTTCGTCGCCACGGCGAGGGCGACGATCGGATCGAGGACGAGCCACCCCGTCACCTTCACGAGGACGACTCCGACGAGGACGCCGCCCGAGGTCCAGACGTCGGTCATGAGGTGGTGGGCGTCGGAGCGGAGCGTGATGGAGTCGAGACGCTTCCCGGCCCGCATCAGCACCATCGCGACCGCGCCGTTCACCGCCCCCGCGCCGACCGAGACCGCGAGGCCGAGGCCGACGTTCTCGAGGGGCTGCGGGTCCGCGATCCGCTTCCAGGCCGTGACCGCGATCGCGATCGCGGCCCCGAGGATGGCGAGCCCTTCGAAGGCGGACGCGAGGTACTCGGCCTTCGAGTGGCCGAAGTGGTGCTCGGCGTCGGGCGGCTGGGCCGCGACGCGCAGGGCCCAGAGCGCGACGACGGCCGCGAGGAGGTTCACGAGCGACTCGACGGCGTCGGAGAGGAGGCCCACGGAGCCGGTGAGCTTCCACGCCGCCGTCTTCATGCCGATGGTCACGATCGCGGCCGCGATGGAGAGGAGGGCGAAGGTGTGGGCGGCCGCGGGCTCGGCGCGCGTCGTCGTCACCGTCATGTCGTCGAGAGAGTACGCCCCCGGCCGCCGTGCAGGACGACGAGGGCGACCCCGGCGAGGAGGATCGCCGCCCCGAGGAGGAAGGGGGGCCGGAGCTTCGCCCCCTCGAAGAGCCACGCCCAGAGGTTCGCGAGCGGCGGGTTGAGGAAGATGAACGCGGCGGCCTCGCCCGCGGGAAGGCGCTTGAGGGCCCAGAGGAACGTCACCCAGCCGAGGAGGGTGCAGGGTATCGCGAGGTAGAGGGCCGAGCCGAGCGCCACCGGGCTCGAGGCGAGGGTCTTGACGGTCGACGCCCTGAGGAAGCCGAGGAGGGGGAGGCTGCCGACGAGGAGGAGCGCGTACGACGTGTCGATCGGGTCGGCCCCGGCCGGGAGCGTCCGCCCGATGACCGTGTAGATCGCCCAGGAGAGCGGGGCGAGGGCGAGGAGGAGGGCGCTCGAGAGGTAGGGCCAGTCGACCGGCTTGTCGGTGCCGAAGCGGATGACCACGAAGACGCCCGCCATCGCGAGGACGAGCCCCGCGACGTGGCGTTTCCCGAACGGCTCGCCGAGGAAGACGCGCGCGAGGACCGCCGTGAAGACGGGGTTCAGGGCGATGACGAGGGCGGCCGTCCCCGTGGGGACCGTCTTCAGCCCGTGGAAGAAGAAGACGTTGTAGGCGGGAACGCTGAGGAGCCCCATCGCGACGACCTTCGGCCAGGCCGCTCGCGGAACGCGGATCCGGCGGCGGAAGAGGAGGAACGCCGCGGAGCCGAGAAAGACGGGGACGAAGCGCGCGGCGAGGGAGTCGGCGAGGCCGAGGTGCTCCCTGAGGCGAGCCGCCGCCATGAACGAGAAGGACCATACCAGGATCGTCAGGACGAGGACGAGGTGTGCCAAGGGTCAGGGCTCGCGGCGGAGAAGGACGAGCGTGAGGTCGTCCTCCCGGGGCCTTTCACCCCGCCACTCCTCCTCGCGGCGCGCCAGGGTGGCGAGCGCCTCCTCGGGCGGGAGGGACGCGACCACGCGGAACGCCTCCCGGGCCCGCGCGTAGCCGAGAGGCTCGCCGCCGGGGCCGGGGCTCTCCGCGAGGCCGTCGGAGGAGAGGAGGAGGACGTCGCCCGGGGCGAGCTTCAGGGAGACCGACGCGTGCGGCGTGTCCACGAGCGCGCCGAGCGGCGCCCCCGGCACGAGGATCTCCTCGACGGTCCCGCTCGAGGCGCGGAACACGAACGCGGGCGGCATGCCGGCCGAGGCGAAGGTCGCGGCCCCGCCCCGGACGACGAGGACCGCGAGCGCCATGTGGAGGCGGTGGAGGCCCAGGTCGCGGAGGACGCGGCCGGCGCGGTCGAGGAAGAGCCCGAGGTCGCCCGGGAACGGGTCGCCCCGGAAGAGACCCTTCATGACGGAGACGACGGTTCCCGCGCGGACGCCGTGCCCCGTCGCGTCGCCGATGACGAGAGCGAGGGCGCCGTCCGGCCCGACGGCCCAGTCCCACGTGTCGCCTCCCACCTCGGTCGCCGTCCTCGCGATCGCAGCGACGGTCAGGCCGGGGACGCGCGGAGTGTGGCGCGGGAGGAGCGAGAGCTGCATCGCACGCGCCTCTTCCAGCTCGGCCGTCTTCCGGGCCGCCTCGGCCTGTACGGCGCGGGCCTGCGCCTCTGCGGCGTGCGCCCTCAGCTCGGCCTCTACGAGCTGGGACCGCTCGCGCTCCTTCCCGAGGACCCGGCGCTTCTCGAGGCGCGACACGACGGCTCCGCCCGCCGCGAGGAGGAGGATCCACGCCCCGATCGCCGCGGGCGTCTTCCACCAGGGCGGCCGGACGACGATCCCGAGGCGCGCGCCCTCCTCGTTCCAGATGCCGTCCTTGTTCGCGGCCTTCACGCGGAAGACGTAGCTACCCGGGGGGACGGAGGTGTAGTCGGCTCGGCGCCGGGTGCCGCCGTCGACCCAGTCGTCGTCGAGGCCCTCCAGCTTCCACGCGTAGCGGTTCTTCGCGGCGCCCCGAAACGAGAGGGCCGCGAAGGAGACGCTGAAAAAGCCCTCGCGGGGACCGAGGACGACCGAGCCCGACGGGAGCCACTCCGCGGACGGGAGCTTCTTCCCGAGCCTCGAGAAGGAGAGGAGAGCGACCGGGGGCGCGAAAGGATCGTCCTTCACCTCCGCCGGCCGGACGCCCGTCACGCCGAGGATCCCGCCGAACCAGAGCGTCCCCGACGGGCCGCGGTGGAAAGAGCCCCCGTTGAACTCGTCGCTCTGGAGGCCGTCGAGCGCGCCGAAGGTGCGGAACGAGGCGCTCCGCCCGTCGGCAGACGGGGTGACGCGGGCGAGGCCGCGGTTCGTCGAGATCCAGAGTGAGCCGCCGTTTCCGGGGAGGACCGAGTAGACGGACTCGTTGAGGAGGCCATCCGCCGCCCGGAAGCGCGTCACGCCTCCGGTTCGCGGGTCGAGCCGGACGAGACCTCTCGGCGTGCCGGCCCAGACGATCCCGTCGGGCGCCTCCCAGAGGCCGTAGACGCGGGCGATGCCCGCCGTCTCGGGGCGAGAGGGGTCGTCGAGGAAGCGTGTGAAGCGCCCCGTCGCGCGGTCGAGCCGGTTGATTCCGCGTTCGGTGCCGGCCCAGATGGTCCCCGAGGGCCCCTCGTGGACCGCCCGGACGACGTTCCCCGACAGCGACGTCGCGTCGTCCGGGTCGTTGAGGAAGCACTCGAACCGCTGCGTCTTCCGATCGAAGCGGCAGAGCCCCCCGCCGGCCGTGCCGATCCAGAGCGCTCCGTCGCGTCCCTCGATCACGACGCGCAGCTGGTCGGAGGAGAGTGAGCCGGCGCCGCGGGAGGCGCGGAAGACGCGGACGGTGCCCGTCCGCGGGTCGACGCGGTTGAGCCCTCCGCCGAGCGTCGCCGCCCACGCGATCCCCTCGTCGTCGACGGTCACGTTCCAGACGTCGTCCGCGGTGAGCCCGTTCGGAGGCGGTCCGGCGCGGAACGCGCGGACGCGGCCCGTGGACGGGTCGAGGGCGTTGAGCCCCCCGCCGGAGAGGCCCAGCCAGAGGGTGCCGTCCCTTGCCTCGTGGACCCCGCGGACGATCGGGGCCGTGATCCCTTCCTGCCGCCCGGGCTGGTGCCGATAGGTTCGGAACGGCGATCCGGAGAGGTCGAGGACGGCGAGTCCCGAGCCGTCGAGCCCCGCCCAGAGAAGGCCGGAGCGGTCGACGAGGAGCGTCGTGACCCGGTTCGAGGGGAGACTCGACGGGTCCTCCGGGCGATTGCGGAACGCCGTGAAGACGCCGCTCTCGGGGTCGAGGCGGACGATCCCGTTCTCCGTCGCGATCCAGATCCGTCCCTCGGAGTCCTCGGAGAGCTGCCGCGCCTGCCGCGAGGGGAAGGAGGCCGGGTCGTCCGGGTCGTTCCGGTAGACCTTCGTTTCGCCCGTCGCGGGGTCCAGGCGCGCGAGCGCTCCCGCGGAGGCCCAGACGCGCCCCTTCCGGTCGACGAGGACGTTGGTGACGACGGCGTTCGCCGGGGCGGAGGGGTTCGCGGGATCGCGATCGAAGCGCGCGAGGACCTTCCCGCCGGCCGGGTCGACCTTCAGGAGCCCCTGTCCCGCGGTCCCGACCCAGAGCGCGCCCGACGGGTCCTCCGCGAGGGCGAGGACGATCGCTGCAGGGAAACTCTTCGGATCGGCCGGGTCGGGCCGGAACGCCTGGAAGGAGGAAGCGCCCGGCGCGAGCCGCAGCAGACCGCCGCCCGTGGTTCCCGCCCAGAGGGTCCCGGAGCGGTCTTCGAGGACGGCGCCGACGGGACCGGCCGGCAGGCTGCCGGGGCGCTGCGGGTCCGGCAGGAACCGACGGAAGCGGTAGGTCGAAAGGTCCAGCCGGGCGATGCCGCGGTCGACGGTGCCGACCCAGAGGACGTTCCCCTTCCCCTCGGCGAAGGAGATCTGGCCGTTGTCGGGGATGCTCTCCGGGTCGAGGGGGTCGTTGCGGAAGACGGTGAAGTCGTAGCCGTCGTAGCGGTTGAGGCCGTCCTCGGTTGCGACCCAGAGGAACCCGCGCGAGTCCTGGAAGAGGGCCCGGACGGCCGCCTGCGAGAGTCCCTGCTCGAGCGACACGTGGCGGAACGCGGGGGGCGGCTCGGGCGCGACGGTACGGCCCGTGCCCGCAGCGCTCGCGGAACCCGCCGCGAGGAGGCACGCCGCGAAGAAGGGAGGGCATCTCATCGTCGTCTGCCTGCGCCAGCGGCCCGGCGGTGGCCCGGCCGCTGCTCGTTGTACGGTCCGGCGGCGCGCAGGGTTCCCGGCGACTCGATAATGCGCCCGCGTGCGCGAGATGGCGCTCTCCGCGTTCTTCTTCGCCGTCATGGCGGCCGGGGCGAAGCTCCTCGGAGGACGGGTCCCTCCGCAGGAGGTGATCCTGGTCCGGGGAGTGCTGAACGTCCTCTTCATGCTCTGGCTCCTCCGGCAGCGGGGCCTCTCGTGGAAGCCGAAGCGGGTCGGTGTCCTCGTCCTGCGCGGCGCGCTCGGGCACTTCGCCCTCTCCTGCTACTTCTGGTCCGTCGCGCGGCAGCCGCTCGCGACGGCCGTCCTCCTCCAGCAGGTCCACCCGGTCTTCACGGCCGTCCTCGCGGCCTGGTTCCTGAAGGAGAAGCCGGGCCGCCGGTTCGTCCCCGCCTTCCTCCTCGCCGCCTCGGGCGTCGCGATGCTCGTGCCGTGGGGCGCCGGCGCCGGAGAGGCCCCGCCGCCGCTCGCGCCGATCCTCGTCGGGCTCCTCGGCGCCGTCCTGTCGGCGGCGGCCTACGTCACGGTGCGCGACGCCTCGCGGACCGAGCACGAGGAGACGATCGTCCTCTGGTTCCCTCTGACGTCCGTCCCTCTCGCCGCCGTCGGGACGCTCGTCGAGGGGCCCGCGCTCCCGACGGCCGGCGACTGGGTCTGGCTCGTCTTCATCGCCGCCGCGGGCCAGCTGGGGCAGCTCTTCCTGACGCGGGGCCTCGCGCGCGTCCCGGCCGGGAGGGCGACGCTCGCCAACCCGCTCACCATCGCGTTCGGCGCCGTCCTCGGGTGGATCGCGTTCGACGAGCCGATCGGCCTCGCCACGCTCGCGGGGGGCGCGGCGATCGTCGCGGCGGTCCTCCTCGCCGGGAGCG
>CAZNSS010000165.1:0-7824 GCA_964575465.1 uncultured Holophagales bacterium
GTCGAGCTCCTCGTGGAGGCGGGCTTCTCCCCCGTCGAGGCGATCCGGATCGCCAGCTACAACGGGGCCGTCTTCCTCGGTAAGGCGGACCGGATCGGCTCCATCGCGCCGGGCCTGGCCGCAGACCTCCTGGTGGTGAAGGGCGACCCTTCGACGAAGATCGAGGAGATCGAGAAGCCGGTCGTCGTCTTCAAGGGCGGCGTGGGCTACGACCCCGCGAAGCTCCTCGAGTCGGTGCGCGGAAGGTACGGGCAGTACTGAGGACCGGCGATCGGGCCGTACGACGCCGACAGCTTCAACCTCGACGTCCGGGACCGCCCGACCTCGTTGCTCCGGGGGAGAAGGCGACCGTGTCGGTGTTCCTCTCCGACACGCGGGGCGCGTGGTGGGCCGCTGGGATCACGCCAGGGGGCGCTGGTCGTCGTCGGGATCGCGGCGAGTCAGGTGGAGAACGACATGGAGGGGATCTCGTTCCACCGAGGACGAGCGGGGGCCAGGACCTCCCCGCCGGCGGACCACGCTCTCGCGATTCTGGTGCCCCGGCCGCCTCGAGCCGCGCGGGAGCCGAGGAAGCGAGCCTCTCGTACTGCTGGAGCGGGCGACCCTCGACCGAACAGGGCTGCTAACCTCACGCCGACCGATGCGGGCTTCGGGCGACAGAGGAGAGCGGGTCACGAGAGAGGGGCTGCGGTCCTGCCGGGCGCTCCCTCCAACGCGCACCGTGGCGGCCCTCGCTCGCGAGCATGCGTTGCTCGCGATGACGCTCGCCGCCGTGACGGTCAAGCTCGCGCAGGTGGCCGTCGATTCGACTCCGCTCCTCTTCTGGGGCGACTCGTGGACGCACCTCAGGACCGCCGTCGAGGGGCATCTCCCCGGCGAACGGTCGTGGACCTACGGCTTTCTGATCCGCCCCTTCGTGGCGTGGACGGGGTCGCTCCGGTGGCTCGTGCCCGTCCAGGCCCTCGCAGGTGCGGCGACCTGCGGCCTGCTGATCCGTCTCCTCGTCGTCGACCTCGAGGTCGGGCATGCCGTGGCCGCCGCCGCGGTCCTGGGATTCGCCTTCGAACCGCTCCAGGTCCTCCAGGAACGGTTCGTCCTGACCGAGTCCTTCGCGGGCCTCGGACTCGCCCTCTACGTCGCGCTGGCGTTCCTCTACCTGCGTCGCCCGCGGGTCGGGACGCTCGCCCTTCACGCGCTGGCCGGCATCGCGCTCGTCAGCCTGCGCACCGTGTACGTTCCGATCGCGCTCGCCGGAACGGTCACCCTACCTCTCCTGTTCGCCCCCGGGACCCCGACCGCCGGAAGGGGCTGGCCGCGGCGTCTCCGCACGGTGGCGGTGCACACGACGGTGGCGCTCCTGTCGACGGCCCTCTCCCACGTCTCCTACCAGGTCCTGACGGGGCGGCTCCTCCGTCGCCCGCCCGCCTACCAGTACGCCGACGGGTTCTTCCTCGCCTCGGCCTGGTGGCAGGTCCTGGTCCCGCAGGATGCGAGGGAGCCGGCGGCGAGAGCGCTCCTCGACAGGCTCGAAGCCTCCCCGCCCCGGCTCGGCACGATGCCCGAGCGCGAGTTTCACCGGTGGACGCCGGAAGGATTCTGCGCACAGCTGGCGGGGGCGCTCGACTCCGACTCCGCGCGGGCGAACGCGGTCGCCAGGGAGACCGCCCTGCGCGCGCTCCGGCGCGACCCGGCCGGTGTCCTGCGCGTGGCATGGAGGAACGCACTCGCCTTCTGGGAGCGCGACCCGGCCCGGACCGTGCGCACGCTCGTCGACCAGGGCGCGTACAACCCGCCGAACAGCCCGATGGTCGCGTTCGTCCGAGAGCACTTCGACGCCGCGTCGGCGGCTCCGCCCGGGGAGACGCCCGCCCGACGGTGGCACCGGGCGGGCCGCCACGGGTATCCCTTCCTCACGCTCACGCCGCTCGCCTGCGCCGCCGCGGCCCTGTTCTGCCGCCGGGAGAACCGGTCGATGGTCCTCTACCTCGGTCTCGTCAGCTCCGGGCTCCTCGCGACGACCTGGTTGCTGGGGATCGCCTCGGCGTTTCGCTTCCTCCACCCGATGGTCTTCCCGATGGCGGCGGCTCTCGCCGTTCTCGCGGACGCCGCTCTTCGCGGTCGAGGACCGTCGAGCTGAACGGAGACGATACGGTTCTCCGCCACCCGTCCGCGGGAACGGAAGACCGCCTTCACGGGAATTGTGGTTCCGGACCGGGCCCTCCGTAGAATCCGCCGCGTTCGATGACGATCGCTCCCGGTGTCCGGCTCGGCGTTTACGAGATCACCGCCCCTCTCGGCGAGGGCGGGATGGGGGTCGTCTACCGGGCGACCGACTCGAAGCTCAAGCGCGAGGTCGCCATCAAGGTCCTCCCCGAGGCGTTTGCCGCGGACGCCGAGCGCCTCGCGCGGTTCGAGCGCGAGGCGCAGGTCCTGGCCCAGCTGCAGCATCCGAACGTCGCCTCGATCTACGGCCTCGAGGAGTCGAACGGCGTCCGTGCCCTCGTCATGGAGCTCGTCGAGGGCGAGGACCTCGCCGAACGGCTGAAGCGCGGCCCGATCCCCCTCGACGAGGCCATCTCCATCGCCCGGCAGATCGTCGAGGCGCTGGAAGCGGCCCACGAAAAGGGGATCGTCCACCGCGACCTCAAGCCCGCCAACGTGAAGCTCACGTCGGACGGCAAGGTCAAGGTCCTCGACTTCGGCCTCGCCAAGGCGATGGACCCGCCCGCCGGGGCCGTTTCCGCGGCCGACCTCGCGCGATCGCCGACGCTCATGAACTCGCCGACGATGACCGCCTCCCACGGCACCCAGCTGGGCGTCATCCTCGGCACCGCCGCCTACATGGCTCCGGAGCAGGCGCGCGGCGGCGCCGTCGACAAGCGGGCGGACATCTGGGCGCTCGGCGTCGTCCTCCACGAGATGCTGACAGGCCGGTCGCTCTTCTCCGCCGACACCGTGAGCGACACGCTCGCCGGCGTCCTGAGGGGCGAGATCGACCTCTCGAAGCTGCCGGCCGGGCTCCCTCCGGCGCTTCGGCGGCTCCTCCGCCGCTGCCTCGAACGCAATCCGAAGAACCGGCTCCACGACGCGGCGGACGCGCGGCTCGTCCTCGGCGACCTCGAGGCGGGTATCGCGGACGAGGCAACGGCCTCTCCCGCAACGCCTGTCCGCAGCACGAGGCGCGAGGTCGTCGCCTGGGCCCTGGCCGCAACCGCGGCGCTCGCGGCGGTCGTCCCATTCCTTGGGAGGAGCGCGGAAAGGCCCGCTCCCCCGCGCGTGATCCGCGCCACGCTTCCCCTGCCGGCCGGCGTCTCGATCGAGCTCGACGGCGAACGCGCGGGGATGCCGGCCGTCTCCCCCGACGGACGGCGTGTCGCCTTCGGCGCGCGCGAGGGGTCGGGGCCGATGCGAATCTGGGTCCACGACCTCGGGACCGCGGTGGCGCGGCCGCTCCCCGGCACCGAGGAGGGCTACCGCCCCTTCTGGTCCCCGGACGGGCGGCGGATCGGGTTCTTCACCTGGAGTCACCTGGCGACGACCTCCTCGGAGGGGGGCGCCGTCGCGCGCCTCGCCCCGGCGCGCGACGCGCGTGGCGGCGCCTGGAGCCCGAACGGCACGATCCTGTTCGCGCCCTTCGCCACGGGCCCGCTCCTCGCGATCTCCGACCGGGGCGGACCAACCCGTGAGGTTTCCGGTACGCGGGAGGCGCTCGGATCCGGCACCCACCGGTTCCCCCAGTTCCTGCCGGACGGAGAGCACTTCGTCTACCTCGACCGGTCGGGACGCACCGGTGCGGGGGTTCGCGCCGGAGTGATGCTGGGTCGCCTCGGCGCGGCCGCTCCGGTCCGCCGGCTTCTCGACCACTCGACCAACGCGACCTGGGCAGCCGGGCGACTCCTCTACGCGCGCGACGGAGCCCTCGTCGCCCAGCCGGTCGACCCGAATCGCCTCGTCCTCTCGGGCGAGCCGAAGGTGCTCGTCGAGGACCTCCTCTTCAACCGACGCTTCTCGTACGGGGTCTTCTCGGCGAGCGAGGCGGGCGTCCTCACCTTCCTCACGGGGAAACAGCGGGACCTGTGCCGGCTCGTCTGGCGCGATCGCTCCGGCCGGAGTCTCGGCGAGCTCGGCACGCCGGGCAATCTCTCCGGTTTCGGCGGCCTCGCCGTGTCGCGGGACGGCCGGTGGGCAGCTGTCGGGCGGGTGGACGAGGTGCAGAGCGACGCCGACATCTGGCTCTACGATGTCGTCCGCGGAACCGAAACCCGCCTCGCCCGCCAGGGCTCCGACGAGAGCGACCCGCTTTTCGCGCCCGACGGCAGCGCCCTCTACTTCGGCTCGGCCCGCGACGACGGAGCCGCAATCGTCCGCCGCGACCTCGCGACCGGCGCGGAGACGCCGGTCCTCGCTTCGAAGGACACCTACAGCATGGGTCCGAGGTCACTCTCTCCGGACGGGACCGCGATGATCTGCGAAGAACGCAACCGCCAGGCCTACGCGGACATCGTCCTCCGCCAGGCCGACGGGAAGGGCGAGGCAAAGGTCCTCGTCGGCACGCCCGCCGACGATGCCTACGGCCAGATTTCGCCCGACGGCCGCTGGCTCCTCTGGGCCTCCGACGACTCGGGCCGTTACGAGGTCTACGTGGCGCCGTTTCCCGCGGGGGGAGCGAGAGTGCAGGTCTCGCGCGACGGCGGCATCCAGCCCCGGTGGAACCCTGCGGGAGGAGAGCTCTTCTTCAAGACACCCGGCAACGTGCTGACCGCCGTGCGCATCGAGACCGGGTCGGGCACGATCTCGGTCGGCACACCCACTCCCCTTTTCCCGATCGTCGAGTTCACCGGCTGGACCTACGACGTGACGGCCGATGGCGCGCGCTTCCTCGTGCGCGAGCCGCTCGCCGAAGGCGACGCTTCGCCGATCACCCTCCTCACGGACTGGACCGCTCTCACCGGACGATGACGGTCGCCGGCGCGGTGGCGTCGACGGCTCAGAATCCCGTCGCGAAGCTGAGCCGGGTGACCCACGGCGTGCCGTAGAGCCCTCGCGCATTCCCGGTCACGTCGTAGAGCAGCTCGACGAGGAAGATGCTCCGGGAGCCGAGCGGCTGGCCGTAGCCCGCTCCGACGAGGAAGCTCGAGAAGCTCTCCCGTCCCGCGGAGGGGCCCGTCGTCCGGACCTCGTAGCTCGTCCAGTCCCACTCGGTCGAGGCGAAGAGTCGATCGACGACGAAGTAGCGTGCGTAGGCGCCGACGCCGTAGTCGACGGAGTCCCAGGACTCCCCGTACCGGTCGTCGTGCGTCCACTGGAACCGTCCCGAGACTCCGGTCCAGAGACGCTCGGTCGCGAGGTACCCCACCTCGCCCCGGAGCGATACGCCCCAGCCGCTGCTGCCGAGCCCGAAACCGACGGAACCACCGTAGGTGAACTGCCCGGATCGCGGCCGGAAGGTGGCCTGCGGGGCGCCCTGATCCTGGTCGTCCTGCGCCCGGGCGGCCGGCTCGACGAGGAGGAGAGCCGCGGCCAGCGGCAGGATCGCCTTCATCGGCGGATCTTCCCACGAGAACCCGCGCCGGCCCGGACGCGCCGGGAGTAGGAGCGGCGGCGGAAATCGAGCTTATGATCCGCGCTCGCGAGGAGGAGCCGTCACCATGACGCTGAACGCTTTCTGTGAGGGATGCCCGGAAAGGCTGCGACACGCCCGGCTCGTCTCCGTCCTCGTGCTGGCCACCGCGCTGCTCGGGACCGCGGTCCCGGCCTCGGCCGCGATCGACAAGGACGCGACCTACGCGGAGATGATCCGCCTCGCCGGGGAGATGACCACCCTGAAGCCGCAGGTCACGGCGAGCCGCGAGGCCGCGTCGGCCTACGTGGTCGCCGAGGGCCGGTACCGGGAGCTCTCCGCGGCGATGGGCGGCGACGATCCGGGCCAGGTGCTGAACGGCCAGGCGTCTAACGCGAGCCGCCGGCTCCGCGCGAAGGTCGTACCGACGACGCCCGCCGGATGCAGCCCCACGACGACCACCTTCACCCAGTCCACGCCGGTTGCGATCCCGACGGGTCCGGCGGTGGTGACCTCGACGGTCGTCGTCTCCGGGGCCGGACCGTACCTCTTCGACGTCGACGCGACGACCTTCATCACGCACACCTTCGCGGCGGACCTCGACATCACGATCACGTCCCCCGCCGGCACGACCGTGACGCTGACCACCGACAACGGGGCGGGAAACGACAACGTCTTCAACGGTACGGTCTGGGACGACGACGCGAACAACGACACCGCGACCGACCACGCCTACGTGAACCTGACCCTGGCCTCGCCCCTCGTGCCCGAGGGGGCACTCGGCGCCTTCATCGGCGAGGACCCGAACGGCACCTGGACGATCACGATTTCCGACGACCTCGCCGGCGACGGCGGCAGCCTCGACAGCTGGGCGCTCGCCGTCACGACCCTTCCGAGCCCGCCGATCACGGCCACGGCAGCCACCGTGACTCAGTCGACCCCTGTCTCGATTCCGTCGGGTCCGGCCGTCGTCACCTCGACGCTGGTCGTCTCCGGCGCCCCGACGTCGATCCTGGACGTCAACCTGACGACTTTCATCACCCACACCTTCGCGGCGGACCTCGACATCACGATCACCTCCCCGGCCGGAACGGTCGTGACGCTCACCACGGACAACGGGGCGGGGAACGACAACGTCTTCAACGGAACGGTCTGGGACGACGACGCGAGCAACGACACAGCGACCGACCACGCCTACGTGAACCTGACCCTCGCCTCGCCCCTCGTTCCCGAAGGGGCGCTCGCCGCGTTCATCGGCGAGGACCCGAACGGCACCTGGACGATCACGATTTCCGACGACCTCGCCGGCGACGGCGGCAGCCTCGACAGCTGGTCGATCGACCTCGTGACCTTCACGTGCGCCCTGGCGGACCTGTCGGTCACCAAGACCGACGGCGTCGCCAGCGCCGCGGCGGGCGGCACGACGACCTGGACGATCACGGCCTCGAACGCCGGCCCGTCGGCGGCCAGCCCGGCGAGCGTGACCGACACATTCCCGGCGGCCTGCACGGGCGTCTCGTACACGAGCGTCGCCGCGGGCGGCGCCACGGGCAACACCGCCGCGGGAGCGGGCGGAATCAGCGACCTGGCTCTGAATCTTCCGGCCGGCAGCTCGGTCACGTACACCGCGACCTGCACGATCAGCCCGGCGGCGACCGGGACCCTCGTCAACACCGCGACGGTCGCGAGCACGACGCCCGACCCGGTCGCGGGGAACAACAGCGCAACGGACAGCGACACGCTCACGGTCGCGGCCGACCTGTCCCTCGCGAAGAGACTGGTCACGCCCGGCGCCCTCCCTGTCGGCGCACTCGCCGTCTTCTCCCTCTCGGTGACGAACGCCGGGCCGGCGAACGCCACCGGGGTGACGGTGACGGACACCCTTCCGGCCAGCCTTTACTACGTCTCCAACGACTGTGGAGCGGCCTTCGCGACCCCGACCCTCACCTGGAACGCCGGCGCCCTGGCCGTCGGCGCCTCGGCGACGTGCAACCTGACGGTCCGGATCGGCCAGCAGGGCACGATCGTCAACAGCGCCAGCGCGACCGGAGTCGAGGGCGATCCGACGCCGGCCAACAACGCCGGCACGGCGACGCTGACGGCCGGGGAGGCCGTGATCCCGACCCTCGGCGGCGTCGGTCTCGGCGCCCTCGCGGCCCTCCTGGCGGCAGGCGCCGTCTTCGTGCTGCGCCGGGGGATGCCGGCATAGGCCTCGGGCTCGGCCCCGCCGCCTCAGTCCCGATGGCCGAGGTCCTCGGTCCCTT
>CAZNSS010000166.1:0-7807 GCA_964575465.1 uncultured Holophagales bacterium
TCGCCCTTGGTGAACGTCTTGTTGTGGAAGCGCTCGATCTGGATAACGTCGCCCTGGGCGACCCTGACCTGCTTCCCTCCGGTGCGGATAACGGCGTACATCGATTCCTCCCCCGACCTCGGGTCAAAAGGGCCGATGAACATACCTGCCCCCTCCCGGAATGTCAAAGCCCGGGGATCGGGTCGTGCGGGTCGTGGGGTCTGGTCTGCACTCTACAGTATACGGATTCTCGTATACTGTAGAGTGCAGACCAGACCCCAACTTTGAGGGACCCGGACGGGTATCCTCGGGCGGCGGTGAGAACGCGGCCACGAGTGCTTCCGGACCGAGGGTTTCGCGCTGCGTCGGCGGCCTTCGCCGCGGGTTGGCTCGCCTTCGCGGGGCTCCTGGGCGGCGCGAGGGCCGCGGGCGCGGCGGACCTCGCGGAAGGCGGCCCCGAGAGGCCTCGGATCTCGGAGATCGTCGTCGTCCGCGAGGACGTCTTCTCGCCCGCCGACGCGGCGAAGGCCTTCGTCCCGTACGGCCTCGCGAACGCGCTCCACGCCGTGACGCGCGAGCGGTACATCCGCCGAGAGCTCCTCCTCGCGCCGGGCGACCCGCTCGACGAGGCCCTCCTCGCCGAGGCCGAGCGCCGCCTGCGCGCGACGCAGCTCTTCCGCCACGTGGCCGTCCGCGCCGAGGGGACGAAGGTGATCGTGGAGACGGGCGACAACTGGACGCTCATCCCGCGCGTGGCGTTCTCGAGCAAGGGCGGGACGGTGACGTACCAGTTCGGCCTGGAGGAGGGGAACCTCTTCGGGAGCGGCCGCAGCCTCGGCTTCCGCTACGACAAGGGGACGGAGCGGATCTCGCGCTCGCTCACGTGGCTGGAGCCGCAGCTCTTCGGCTCGCGCTGGGCGCTGCGGGTCTCGGGGTCGAACCTCTCCGACGGGCAGGCGAGCGAGGTGGCGCTGACGCGCCCGTTCGACAGCCTCCTGACGAAGAGCGCCGGCTCGCTCCTCTTCCGGCAGGCGACCTTCGAGACGAAGCAGTACGCGGGGGGGAACGAGGTCGCCGTCTGGGAGAAGCGCGAGCGGCGCATCGAGCTGGAGGGGGGACTCCTCCTCGGCCTGCACGGGGAAAAGGCCGATCGCCTCATCGCCTTCGCCGGTCCGGAGAAGGTGGAGCTTTCCGCGGGGAGCTTCGGCGCTCCGCCGCCTCCCGACGGCCGGTCGTTCTTCTGGGTCGGCGCCGGCTGGCAGCGGGAGGCGCGCAACTGGATCGTGAGGCAGAACTACGAACAGCTCGGGCGCGACGAGGACTTCAACCTCGCGCCGGTGGGACGCGTGGACCTGGCCGCCTCGATCCCCGGGCTGGCGGACGACGCGGCGGGGCGCGTCCGCTTCGCCGGCTCGGTCGGGACGCTCGTCGGGAACGGCTTCGCGCTCTTTTCCCTCGGGGCCGAGACGCGGCTGCAGTCGGGCTTCCAGAACACCCGCGTCCGGGCCGCCGTCCGCACCTCGTGGCCGGTGGGACGCTTCCTCCTCGCGACGCGGCTCGGCGTGCGGCAGGCGTGGAACTCGGACCCGGAATACCAGATCCAGCTCGACGGGCAGAACGGCGTGCGGGGCTACCCGCTCTACGCCGTGACGGGAGAGGGGAACGCGACGGGAAACGCCGAGCTGCGGGTCGTCCTGATCCCCGACGTCTGGAGGATCGCCGTGATCGGCGCCGCGGTCTTCGTGGACGGCGGGGTCTCCTGGGGTCCGCCCGACGGCTGGTACCGGCTCGTCGACGCCGGCGCCGGGTTCCGCGTCGGCCTTCCCCGCGCCGGGGTCAACACGCTCCTCCGGATCGACATCGCCCGCGCCTTCCGGCCCGACCCCCTCGGCCGCACCGGCTGGCTCCTCTCCTTCTCGAGCGGCCAGGCGTTCTAGAGAGACGCGAGCCAGCGCTCGGCGTCGATGGCGCTCTTGCAGCCCTCGCCCGCGGCGCTGATGGCCTGGCGGTAGATGTGGTCGGCGACGTCACCGGCGGCGAAGACGCCCTCGACCGAGGTGTACGTCGTCGGGTGCTGGATCTTCAGGTAGCCGACGTCGTCCATCTCGAGCTTGCCGCGGAAGATCTTCGTGTTCGGCTCGTGGCCGATGGCCGAGAAGTAGCCCTGGACCGCGATGACGCGCTCCTCGCCCGTCTTCACGTTCCGGACGCGGATGCCGGTGACGCCCGTCTCGGGCGCGCCGAGGATCTCGGTGATCGTGCTGTCCCAGACGACCTCGATCTTCGGGTTGTCGAGGGTGCGCTGGGCCATGATCTTCGAGGCGCGGAACTCGCGGCGGCGGTGGACGAGCCAGACCTTCGTCGCGAACTTCGTGAGGAAGTTCGCCTCTTCCATCGCCGTGTCGCCGCCGCCGACGATGGCGACCTCCTTGCCGCGGAAGAAGAAGCCGTCGCACGTGGCGCAGGCCGAGACGCCGTGCCCCTGGAGCGTCCTCTCGCTCGGGAGGCCGAGGTACTTGGCGGACGCGCCCGAGGCGACGATGAGCGCGTCGCACGTCACCTTCGCGCCCCCTTCGAGGGTGAGGGTGAAGGGTCGCTGCGTGAGCTCCACGTCGACGACGGTGTCGTTCGCGATCTCGGTGCCGAAGCGGACGGCCTGCTTGCGCGTGACGTCCATGAGCTCGGGGCCCTGGATCCCGTGCTCGAAGCCCGGGTAGTTCTCGACCTCGGTCGTCGTGGTGAGCTGCCCGCCGGGCTGGACGCCCTCGAAGACCACGGGCTCGAGGTTCGCGCGGGAGGCGTAGATGGCGGCGGTGAGCCCCGCGGGGCCCGATCCGATGATGGCGACGTGGTAGTGGCTCTTGTTCGGCATCTCTTCCTCGATTCGGCGGGAGTCCGGCACCCAGTATAGTGTAGAGGGTAGACCTGACCCCACCATGGACATATTTTGGATTAGTTCTATTTTAGCGGTGCAGCCGTGGCGACAGGAGTCCTCTTTTCCGTGATGTCGCGAATATTTGACGCGTTCAGTGAATTAGAACTACTCTAAAAAAAATTCACGACAGGAGGGTCCAGATGGCCGAGCTCAAGGGCACGAAAACCCACGACAACCTGCTGCACGCCTTCGCCGGCGAGAGCCAGGCGAACCGCCGCTACCTCTACTTCGCCGACAAGGCCGACATCGAGGGCTACCCCGAGGTCGCCGGCAACTTCCGCGACACGGCGGAGGGCGAAACGGGCCACGCGCACGGCCACATGGACTACCTCAAGGCCGCCGGAGACCCCGCCACCGGCCTCCCGTTCGGCTCGACCGAGCTGAACCTCAAGGCCTCCGTCGAGGGCGAGACGTACGAGTACACGCAGATGTACCCGTCCTTCGCGAAGACGGCCCGCGAAGAGGGATTCACCGAGATCGCCGACTGGTTCGAGACGCTCGCGCGCGCCGAGAAGTCGCACGCGAACCGCTTCTCGAAGATGCTCGCGAGCATCCAGGCGTAGGCCCCGATTCGACTCACCGGACCTTCTCGTCGCCGGCGATGAGCGAACGGCGGGGCACGGAGACACCTCCGGCCCCGCCGCTTTCGCTCCAGGAGGGAGCGTCATGATCTCGTTGACCCCCGCGAGGGTCACGGACCCGAAGTCCCTCGCGACCGAGCTCTACCGCATCGCCGAGATCTGCCACGGCTGCCGGCGCTGCTTCTCGCTCTGTCCCTCGTTCGAGGTGCTCTTCAAGGGCCTCGACACCGAAGAGGTGGACGGGGACGCGGAGAAGCTGCCGAAGGAGGTCCTCGACGACTTCGTCGACCTCTGCTACGAGTGCAAGATCTGCGTCTCCCCGGCGCAGTGCCCCTACGTGCCGCCCCACAAGTGGATGCTCGACATCCCGCACGCCGTCCTCGAGAGCCGCCGCTTCCGGATGCAGGAGCAGGGGCTCTCGATGCGCGAGAAGATGCTGACGAAGCCCGACCTCCTCGGGAAGCTGTCGCGCCCCGTCGCCCCGATCGCGAACTTCGTGAACACGCTGCCGATCGCCCGCTGGGCGATGGAGAAGACGCTCGGCGTGCACCGCGAGAAGGCGCTCCCGAATTTCGTCTGGGAGAACTTCACGCGGTGGTTCGAGAAGCGCGGCCCGTCGAAGGTGAAGGACCCGGTCGCGAAGGTCGTCCTCTTCCCCACCTGCACGGTGGAGTGGAACCGGCCCGAGATCGGGAAAGCCGCCGTCCAGGTGCTCGAGGCGAGCCACGTCGAGGTGCAGGTGGACTACCCGCACTGCTGCGGGATGCCGTTCTTCGACGTGGGCGACTTCGACGCGGCCAGGAAGGCGCGCGAGGGGATGGTCGGCGCCCTGAAGAAGTGGGTGGAGAAGGGCTACAGGGTCGTCACGCCCGGGCCGTCGTGCTCGCTGATGATGAAAAAGGAGTACCCCTGGCTCGCCCCCGACGACGCCGACACGAAGGCCCTCGCGGCCGCGACGCGCGACCTCTGCGAGTTCCTGATGGAGCTCAGGCTGGAGGGGAAGCTGAACCTCGAGTTCAAGGCGCCGCCGAAGTCGGTGGCCTATCACCTGCCGTGCCACCTGAACGTGCAGCGGATCCGCTTCAAGGCGTCGGACCTCCTCGCGCTCACGGGCGCGCAGGTGACGACGGTGGAGAAGTGCTCCGGCCACGACGGGACGTGGGCGATGAAGGTGGAGTACTTCGGGGAGTCGATGAAGGTGGGGAAGAAGCTCTTCGACCCGCTCCTCGCGGCGAACGCCGAGGTGATCGCGTCCGACTGCGCCCTCGCGAGCGTACAGATCACGCAGGGGACGAGCCGTCCCGTGAAGCACCCCGTCGAGGTGCTGCGCGACGCCTACGGGCTCGCACCCGCCTGAGGACGCATGAAGAAGATCGAGATCTCCGACCTGAAGAACCTGCACGAGTACGAGCTGATCCGCGAGGACTGGAGGCGGGAGGTCATCGCCGTGAAGGCGCGCCGCCGCGTCGTCGTCGGGCCGTCGATGTCGTTCGCGTTCGAGAACCGCCTCACCGTGCTGAACCAGATCCAGGAGATGTGCCGCGCCGAGCGGATCGTGAGGCCCGGCGCCGTGCAGGCCGAGATCGACGTCTACAACGAGCTGCTGCCGGGCCCCGGCGAGCTCTCCGCGACGCTCTTCGTCGAGATCCCGAGGCTCGAGGACGTGCAGCCCGCGCTCGACGCGATGATCGGCCTCGACGACGGGAAGTGCGTGTGGCTCGAGATCGGCGGGAGCCGCACGTACGCGAGGTTCCTCGAGGGGCAGGGGCGCGGGGACCGGATTGCCGCGGTCCAGTACGTCCGCTTCCCCGTGGGGGGCGGCGAGGGGATGCGCGACGCCCTTCGGGACCCCGCAGTCCCGGTCGTTCTCGTCGTCGACCACGCGGGCTACCGCGCCCGGGCCGAGGTTCCGCCCTACACGCGGAACGACCTCGCGAACGATCTCGCCGCGGACTGACGGTGCGATTCCCGCGTCGCGCCGTGTGCTAGATTTCCCCCATGCTCCTCTACATCCTCCGTCACGCGGAGGCCGAGGCCCTCTCGCCGAGCGGCCTCGACTCGGACCGCGCCCTGAGCGAGGCCGGTGCGAAGAGGATGAAGGCCGTGGCCCGCGCCATCTCGAGGATGGAGCCCGACTTCGACGCCATCCTCGTGTCGCCCCTCCTGCGCGCCCGTCAGACGGCCGAGCCGGTGGCGGCGGCCTGCCACTTCGACGGCGAGCTGCTGGTCAGCGAGTCGCTCCTCCCCGGCTCCGACCCGAAGAACGTGCTCGACGAGCTCGAAGGGGCGGACTGGAAGTCGGTCCTCCTCGTCGGCCACGAGCCGCACATGGGGCGGCTCTTCGGCCGCCTCGTCTCGGGGCGCAAGGACTGCGAGGTGCCGATGAAGAAGGCCTCTCTCGCCGTCTTCGAGATCGAGGCCCACCTCGGCACCGGCCGCGCCGAGCTCCGCTCCTACCTTCCCCCCCGCGTCCTCGAGCGCCTCTAGACCCCCGGAAGACCGGGGGGTCTGGTCTGCACTCTACACTCTACGCGGAGCGGTCGGCGAGGAGCTTCTCGAGCGCCGCGATCTTCCTGCGCGCGTCCTTCGTCGCCCCCTCGGCCGCGTCGCGCCGGGCGAGCATCGACGCGCGGGAGACCTCGACGCCGAGCGCCTCGCCGATGGCCGGAAGGGTGGCGCGGGCGTGCCTCCGCAGCGCACCCGCGAGGACGGCCCGCTCCCGCGAGAGGATCCGCGGCTTCTGGCAGAGCTCCGCGAGCGTCAGCCCGAACGCCTGCTCGAAGAGCCGCGTGACGTCTTCGGCCGAGGGCGCCACCGGCTCGCGCTGCCGCCGTGGGACGTCGCGGGCCGCTTCGGAAGACGCGAGGCCCGCGCGGGCCTCCTCGGCGAACGACGCCGACCCGAGGTAGATCTGCCCGAGGACCTGGTTCCACGGGTCGTACGCCGACGCGCTCCCCTCGGCGACGAACTCGCGGTACCGGTTCGTGGCGGCGGCGCGGCGGGAGCCGAAGACCTCGAGGAGGAACGACGTGTCGAGCCAGGCCGGCGCGGGCTCGATCCCCGCCGTCGCGCGGTAGCTGCTCCAGGCCCACTCCTCCGCCGACTTCACGATGCCGGCGCGAACCGGGTTCCTCACGACGTAGCGGGCGACCTCGAGAAGGTGCGCCTCGCGCTGGACGAGGATGGCCTTGAAGCGCCCCTGGAAGACGTGCCCGTCGCGCCCGTGGCGGCGGTTGAAGTGCTGCGCGTAGTCGCCGTTGAGCTGGCGCATCCCGCGCGAGAGCGTCGCCTCCGGGGTGCCGACGAGGAGGTGGTAGTGGTTCCCCATGAGGACCCACGCGTGAAGCCTCCACCCGAAGAGCTCGACCGAGCGGCCGAGGAGGCGGAGGAACTCGCGCCGGTCTTCGTCGTCGCGGAAGACCTCGCGCCGCTCGTTGCCGCGGGACGTGACGTGCCAGAGGGCGCCGGCGTGGTCGAGGCGGAGGGGTCGGCTCATGCCGACAGTATAGTGTAGAAGGTAGACCTGACCCCGCTTTCTCCTACTCGGGACGCCAGAGGGCTTCGGGCTCGGAGCGGACTTTCGCGGCCCAGCGGGAGAGGACGAAGAGGAGGTCGGAGAGGCGGTTGAGGTAGACGAGGCACTGGTCGCCGATCGCCTCGTGGCGGCCGAGGGTGGTGACGAGCCGCTCGGCCCGGCGGCAGACGGTGCGGGCCTGGTGGAGGTGCGCGCCCACGGGGCCGCCCCCGGGGAGGACGAACGAGGTGAGCTCGGGGAGGTGGGCGTTCAGCTCGTCGATCGTCGCCTCGAGGAAGGCGACGTGGCGCGGCTCGATGACGGGCTGCTTCGGGTGGCGGTCGCCGGGGAGCGTCGCCAGGTCGGAACCGAGGTTGAAGAGCTCGTTCTGGAGGCGGAAGAGGATGCCGTCGAGCTTCTCGCGCTCTTCGGCCGTCGCGCCCGGGAGGTCGCGGTTCGCGACGCGGGCGAGGCCGAGGATGGAGTTGAGCTCGTCGACGGTGCCGTAGCTCTCGATCCGGATGGAGTCCTTGGCGATCCGCTGGCCGCCGACGAGGCTCGTCTCTCCCTTGTCGCCCCCGCGCGTGTAGACGCGATTGATCCGGATGGCCATGCGCTCTCCCCTCTCCGAAGAAAGATCCTGCTACCCTCCGCCGCCATGGCCGTGACGGATTACCACGTCCACACCGCCCGCTGCGGGCACGCCGGCGGCGCGACCCGAGATTACGTCCTCCACGCGCTCTCGCGGGGGCTGACCGAGGTCGCGATCACCGACCACGTGCCGCTCTACTTCCTCCC
>CAZNSS010000167.1:0-7774 GCA_964575465.1 uncultured Holophagales bacterium
GAGGCCCGGGAGCGTGCCGTCCTCGTTCGCGACGACGGCGAAGCAGGCGATCTCCTTGTGCGAGCCCGCCTCGACCCCGGGCTCGGGAATGCGCGCGAAGACGGTGAAGAACTTCGCGAATCCGCCGTTCGAGATCCACTGCTTCGTCCCGGTCAGGACGTATTCGTCGGTCGCGGCGTCGTAGACGGCGGTCGTCTTCAGGGAGGCGGCGTCGGAGCCCGCCTCCGGCTCCGTCAGGCAGAAGGCGCCGACGAGCCTGGCCGTCGCGAGGTCGGGGAGCCACTTCCTCTTCTGCTCCTCGGAGCCGAAGAGGAGGAGAGGCTTGATGCCGATCGACTGGTGGGCCCCGACGACGATGGCGGCGGAGGCGTCGAGCGGCCCGATGACCTCCATCATCTTGCAGTAGGCGGTCGCGCTGAACCCGCTCCCGCCGTACTCCTCGGGGATCGCCATCCCCATCGCGCCGAGGTCGCCGAGGCCCTTGACGACGTCGCGAGGGAAGAAGTGGTCGGCGTCGATCTTCTCGGAGTCGATGTTCTGGGCGTCGAAGTCGCGGTAGGCGTCGGCGAACGCCGTCACGAGCTCCTTCGTGTCCTCCGGGATCTCCGGGTAGGGGAAGACCAGCGATTCGTCGAACCGCCCCTGGTAGAGCGCCTTGAGAAACGACGGGGCTTCGGTCTCTGTCTTCACGGTCGACATGGCTACTCCTTGCCGAAGAACGTCTTCCCCTGCTTCGCCATGTCGGCGAGGAGCAGGGCGGGGTTGAAGCGGGGGCCCTTCTCCGAGGCGAGGCGGGAGAGGGCGTCGGCGACGGCGGAGGCGCCGCGCGCGTCCGCGAAGGCGCAGGGCCCGCCGCGGAACGGCGGGAATCCGATCCCGAAGATCATCGCGAGGTCGAGCTTGTCAGGGCCCGGCACGATCCCCTCGACGAGACAGTACGCCGCCTCGTTGACCATCGGGTAGATCAATCGCGCCTCGAGGCCTTCCTGCGACACGCTCGCGGAACCCGGGGAGGAGACGCCGAGGTCGGCGTAGGCCTGCGGGTCGGGACCGACCCGCTTGTCCCCCTCGTAGCGGTAGAAGCCCTTCTTCGCCTTCCTTCCGAGGCGGCCCGACGTGACGAGCTTTCCGAACGCCGGGTCGATCGGCATCCGCTCCGGCCACGCGGCGGAGAGCGTCTCTGCCCCCTTGGCCGCGACGTCGATCCCCACGTCGTCGAGGAGCTCGATCGGGCCGACGGGCATCCCGAACGTCCGCATCCCCTTGTCGATCGCCTCCATCGGCACGCCCTCGAGGAGGAGGCGGACCGCCTCGCCGAGGTAGGGCGAGAGGATCCGGTTCACGAGGAAGCCGGGGGCGTCCTTCACGACGACGGGCGTCTTCCCCATCTTCTTGGCGAGCTCGAAGATCGTCGCCGTCACCTCGGGCGCGGTCTTCTCCCCGAAGATCACCTCGACGAGCGGCATCCTGTGGACCGGGTTGAAGAAGTGCATCCCGACGACCCGCTCGGGGCGCGCGGCCGCCTTCGCGATCTCGGTGATCGGGAGCGTCGAGGTGTTCGACGCGAAGATCGCGTCGGGCGCGGCGACGGCCTCCCACTCCTTCAGGACGGCCTGCTTCACCGACAGCTTCTCGAGGACCGCCTCGACCGTCACGTCGCAGCCGTCGAAGCCTTCCCACCCGAGGCCGCCCGAGAGGAGCGACATCTTCCCCGCGAACTCGGTCCGGGTCATCCGGCGCTTCTTCACCTTCTCCTGCCAGATCTTCGCGGCCTGCGCGTAGCCCGCCGCGAGCGCCTCGTTGCGGATGTCCTTCATCCGAACCGGCCACCCCTTGTCGGCTGCGAGCTGGGCGATGCCGCCCCCCATGGCCCCCGCGCCGAGGACGCCGACCCGCTTCACCGCGCGCGGGGCGACGCCGGCGGCGACGCCGGTCTCCTTCCGGACCTCCTCCATCCGGAAGAAGAGGTTCACGAGGCTCTTCATCGCCGGCGTCCCGACGAGTCGCCCGATGGCCTCGACCTCGAGCGCCAGGGCCTCCGGGAGCGGCCGGCCGAAGCCCTTCTCGATCGCCGCGAGAGCCTCGAGGGGGGCGGGGTAGTTGCCGTGCGTCTCCTTCAGCACCGAGGCGCGGGCCTTGCGGAAGACGACGGACTTCCCGACTCCCTCGAGGACCTTGTCCATCGCCTTCGCGGGGACGGCCCGGAGCGGCCCGCCGTCCGGCGCCGCGTTCGCGCGCTTCGCCGTCCCGAACTTCGCCCGCGCGAACGTCTTCGCCACCTCGAGGAGGATCGGCGCGGGGACGACCTCGTCGACGAGCCCCATCTTCTTGGCGCGCTTCGAGTCCACGACCTTCCCCGCGAGGATGACGTCGAGCGCCGCGGCGAGGCCGACGACGCGCGGCAGGCGCGTGGTCCCGCCCCAGCCCGGGAGGATCCCGAGCTTGATCTCGGGGAGGCCGATCTGGGTCTTCTTCGAGTCGGAGGCGAGCCGCCAGTCCATCGCGAGGACCGTCTCGCAGCCTCCCCCGACGCACGCCCCTTCGATGGCGGCGACGGTGGGGAACGGGAGGTTCGCGAGCCTGCCGAAGACCTCCTGCCCCTTGCGAACCCCTCTCGCGACGACGTCGGCGCCCGAGGCCTTCGCGATCTCGTTCACGTCGGCGCCGGCGATGAAGATGTCGGGCTTGGCCGAGACGAGCAGGAGGGCCTTGATGTCGCTCCTCTTCGCGAGCGTCCCGAGGAGGAGCTCCAGCTCGGCCATGACGGGCGTCGAGTACTTGTTCGCCTTCTCGCCGTGACAGTCGAACGTCAGGACGGCAAGGCCGTCCGCCTCGACGACGAGGTGAAAGTCCACTCCGGTGGACGTCTCCATCACGCCGCCCCCTCGAGGACGATGGAGGCCCCCTGGCCGCCGCCGATGCAGAGCGTCGCGACGCCGTGGGAGACCTTCCGCCGCCGCATCTCCATGAGGAGCGTCAGGACGAGGCGCGTCGCCGAGGCGCCCACGGGGTGCCCGAGAGCGATCGCACCGCCGTTCGGGTTCAGGATCTCCGGGTCGACCCGGCCGAGCGCCGGGTCCTTCTCGAATGCCTGGAGGTTCGCGAGGACCTGAGCCGCGAACGCCTCGTTCAGCTCGAGGAGGCCGATCTTGCCGAAGGGCACCCCCGCGTGCTTGAGGGCGACGGGCGTCGAGCGCGACGGCCCGAGGCCCATCCGCTCGGGCTCGAGCCCGGCGAAGCCCCAGCCGGCGATCCGCCCGAGGACGGCGAGCTTCCGCTTCGCGACGAACTCCTCCGAGGCGACCACGACCGCGGCCGCGCCGTCGGTGATCTGCGACGAGTTCCCCGCGGTGACCGAGCCGTACGTGCGGTCGAAGAACGGCTTCAGCTTCGCGAGGGCCTCCATCGTCTGCCCCTCGCGGACGCCGTTGTCGGCCGCCGCGACCTTGTCGTACTTCGGCGGCAGCGGGACGGCGACGATCTCTTCCGCGAGCTTCTCCCGCGCGGCCAGCGCCCTGAGGTGCGAGCGGAGCGCGAAGGAATCCTGCATCTCGCGCGTGAGCCCGCCTTCCTTCGCGAGGAGCTCGGCCGTCTCGCCCATGTTCAGGCCGCAGACCGGGTCGGTGAGGCCGAGCTTCAGGCCGATGACCGGGTTCAGGAGCTGGCTCCAGGGCATCTTCTTGAACGCGGCGAGCCGCGCTCCCGTCGTCCGGGCCATCCCCGCCTCGACGAGGACCGCCTTCACGTTCTCGCGGTAGAGGAACGGGATGAGCGACATGCTCTCGGTACCGCCGGCGAGGACGACGTCCGCCTCCCCCGTCTGGACGAGCCGCGCGGCCTGGACGATCGACTCGATTCCCGACGCGCAGTTGCGCGAGACCGAGTGGGCGGGCTTCTCCTTCGGGACCCCGGCGCGGAGAGCGACGACGCGGCCGATGTTCGCGGCGTCCGGAGGCGTCGCGATGTTCCCGAAGATGGACTGGTCGATCTCGGCCGGCTCCACACCGGACCGGGCCATCGCCTCGACGGCGGCGGCGCGGCCCAGGTCGGTGGCGGGAACGGCCTTGAAGTCGGACCCGGCCTTCATGAACGCGGTTCGGGCTCCGTTGAGGATGTAGGCGGCTCGCGTCAACTCGTCGTCCTCCTGCGGCGGGGAGCCCGCCGTTCCGTCGTTTCGTCCTTGCACGCGTGGAAGCCGCGGAGGAGGGTCCCCACGAGCTTCTCCGCGTCGGCCGCGGGCCTTCCGTCCCCGGAGAGGAGCCACTCGGAGAGGATCTCGTCGGCCGCGCCGAAGAGGATCCGCACCGCGAGGCGGGGGTCGAGGTCCTTCCGGATCTCCCCCGACGCGATCCCATCCTTCAGGACGCCGTCGAGGAGACGGAAGTACTCGGTGAGCTTGCTCCTCGAGAAGCGCTCGACGAGCCGCGCGCTCCGGCGCAGCTCGATCTGGAAGACCGAGGCCAGGTCCCTGTCCCGGGCGAGGAAGGAGAGGTGGAGGCCGACGAGCCCCTTGAGCTTCTCCGACGCCGACGCCTCGCCGCTCCGGAGGGCGCGGGCCTCGGCGAGGACCCCGTCCATCGATTCGTCGAAGATGCAGCCGAGGAGGTCTTCCTTGTTGCGGAAGTAGAGGTAGACCGTCCCCTCTGCGACGCCCGCCTCCGCGGCGATCTCGGCGATCTTCGCCTCGTGGAAACCCCGGCGGCCGAACGTCCGGACGGCGGACAGGAGAAGGCGCTTCCGCTTCTCGGGGTCTGCGGCGGGAAGGGCCCGGCGGTCCTGCACGGGGAGCTTGCGGGGTTTCGTCCCCGCCCCGGGGACCACGGCTGAATGAGCCATCACTCATAGCCTATGTTGCAACGCGGCGCGACGTCAAGGGAGATCGTGCGACCATCGCCGGGCGGAGGGTTTCGATGGTCCAGCTCGCCCCGGTCTCTCTCCACGGCAGGGAAGTCGTCGCCGACCCGACCCCGATGGGCCTCCTCGGCCTCGCCATCGGCTGCGCCGCCCTGACCCCGATCGCCTTCGGCCGAAGCCTCACCCCGGCCGGTCTCGAGACGGCCGCCCTCTTCTGCCTCCTCTTCGGCGCCGGCTGCCAGCTCTTCGCCGGCCTCCTGAACCTCGTGAACCGGAACCTCTACGGCGGGACGCTCTTCCTGACCTTCGCGTTCAACTGGGTCGTGAACGCCTGGGCGCTCCACTCGCTCGCGAAGGGGTTCGTGCCGGACCCGACGATCGTCTTCGCGACCGAGGTCTGCTTCCTCGTGATCTTCGTCCTCATCAGCTGGGGCTTCGGGCACTTCTCGAGCCTCCTCTTCGTCTTCCTCCTCGACATCGACCTTCTCTACCTCCTGAAGGTCGCCGGGCACCTCCTCGAGACGAAGGCCTTCGCGCTCCCGATCGCCCTCCTGACGGTCGGCCTCGCCGCGATCTCGCTCTGGATCGCCTTCGCGCTCCTCCTCAACCCGGTCACGGGCCGCCGCGTCTTCACCCTCGGCATGCCGATCTTCAGGAGCGCCGCAAAGCCCCCGGTCGACCTCGCCGCGAGGACGGCCCTCGTCGCGACGCTCTACGCGAGGTGGAAGGAGGCCGGCGACGGGGTCGCGCACGGCGACCTCTCTTCCCGCTTCGTCGCGTTCGGCGAGCCGAGGCTGAAGGCCGAGCTCGCCTATCTCACCGCGCAGGGGGTCGTGGAGGACGCCGAAGGGACGTTCCGCCTCTCCCCCGCCGGCATCGACCTCTGGGAGAAGCACGCGGCCGCCTGAAGCGGGCGCCGCCCCTCGTCTCCTCAGTCCCCCCTGTACAGCTCGTCGATGACCGACTTGTACTTCTGGTCGACGATGCGCCGTTTCACCTTCAGCGTCGGGGTCAGCTCGCCCCCCTCGATCGTCAGCTCGGCCGGGAGGAGCTTGAAGGCGTTGATGACCTGCTCGTGCGGCTTCCCCATGTTCCAGCGGTCGACGATCCCCTGGTAGATCTGGAGGACCCGGGGGTCCTTGAGGAGCTCGTCGTCCGGGAGGCCCGACAGCCCGTTCTTCCCCGCCCATTCCTTCAGCTTCTCGAAGTTCGGGACGATGAGGCAGGAGAGGAACTTCCGCCGGTCGCCGATGACGACGGGCTGCGAGACGAACGGGTCGGCCTTGAGGGCGCTCTCGATCGGCGCCGGGGCGATGTTCTTCCCGTTCGAGTTGACGATGATCTCCTTCTTCCGGTCGGTGATCTTCAGGAAGCCGTCCCCGTCGATGACCCCGATGTCGCCCGTGTGGAACCAGCCGTCGGGGTCGATCGCCTCGGCCGTCGCCTCGGGCTTTCCGTAGTAGCCCTTCATGACGTGCGGACCGCGGGTCAGGATCTCGCCGTCGGGGGCGATGCGGCACTCGACGCCGGGGAGAATCCTCCCGACGGTGCCGAGGCGCCAGGCGGCGGGACCGTTCACGGCGATCACGGGGCTCGTCTCGGTGAGGCCGTATCCCTCGTAGACCTCGACGCCGATGGCCCAGAAGAACTCGGCGAGGTCCTTCGAGAGCGGGGCGCCGCCGGAGACGGCGAAGCGGAACCGCGATCCGAGCGCCTCGCGGATCTTCCGGAAGACGAGCCGCTCGTAGAGGAAGTGCTGGAGGGCGAGGGCGCCGCCCGGCGTCTTCTTCTCGGCGCGGAGGGCGAGGACTTCCTTCCCCACGGCGATCGCGTTCGAAAAGAGCTTCTTCTTGGCCGGCGAGCCGGCGTCGACCTTGTCCATGACGCGCGCGTAGACCTTCTCATAGACACGCGGCACGGCGCCGAAGATGTGGGGGTTCACCTCGCCGAGGTTGTCGCGCAGCTTGTCGATCGACTCGGCGAAGGCGACGGTGGCGCCCTTGTGGTAGTAGCAGTACTCGATGAGACGCTCGAAGACGTGGGAGAGCGGGAGGAACGAAAGGGTCACGGCGGAGGAGTCGAACGGGAGGATCGTGCAGCCCGAGAGGACGTTCGAGACGAAGTTGCTCTGCCGGAGCATCGCCCCCTTCGGCTCCCCCGTCGTCCCGGACGTGTAGATGATCGTCGCGAGGTCCTCGGGCCTCCGGGCCCTCGCCCGCTCGTCGAACGCCTCGGGCGAGGCCTCGTGCGCCTTCCGACCCTCCTCGAGGAGCCTGGCGAAGGGCTTCCCGGCGCCGCCCGCGTGGTCGAAGACGAAGACGTGCTTGAGCTTCGGACAGCTCGCCTGGGCCTTCAGGAGCTTGCCGGCCTGCTCGGGAGTCGAGGCGAACGCGACCGTCGCGCCGCAGTCGCGGACGATGTACTCGGCCTGGTCGGCGACCATCGTGGGGAAGATCGGGACGAGGACCGCGCCCTGGCACTGGCAGGCGAAGTCGATCGTCGGCCACTCGGGCCGGTTCTCCGAGAGGAGGACGACGGCACCTCCGTCCGGCACGCCGAGGGTGCCGAGCGCGGCGGCGACGGCCTTCACGTCGGCGGCAAACGCCGCGCTCGAGGTCGGGAGCCACTTTCCGTCCCTCTTGTGGAGGAGGAGGTCGGGCTTGGCGAGCGTCTCCAGGTTGCGAAAGATGTCCACCAGAGTGCGCGGAGTCGTCATCTCACCCTCCCCTGTCCCCGGTCCTGAATGCGACTCGGCATTATAGGTGCAGCGCAGCATGCTCGCCGCCGGTGAGACACTCCGCCCGTGAGACCCGTCGCCCTCGTCACCGGAGCCTCCCGCCGCCTCGGCCGGGCGCTTGCCGAGGGGGCGGCGCGCGCCGGGCACGACGTCGCCGTCCACTTCCGGAGCGACCCGGCCGCG
>CAZNSS010000168.1:0-7719 GCA_964575465.1 uncultured Holophagales bacterium
CCCCCTTCCGGACGCGGCGTTGCCCGCCACTCCGACGGGACCGGCGGCGCGACGCCGGGAGTCGCCCCCGATCTCGTCTCCGTGACCGCGACGAGCGCGTCCCCGGGCAGCCCGAGCGCCTCGCGCAGCCGTCCCGCGAGCCAGGGCCCGACCTGGGGCGGCACGCCGGCGGCGAGCGGCACCTCCTTACCCGAGACGACGGCGACGAGCACCGCCTTCCGGGGGCGGTGGACGATCGCCTCGACCGAGCCCGCGTGGAACGCCCGCGACTTCCCGAACGGTCCGGCAGAGCGCCGGAGCGTGAAGCTCCCCGGCCGGAGGACGTAGCGGTCGGACCCGGCGAGAAGCCTCAGGAGCTCCCAGGCCGCCGAGACCCCTCCCCAGGTCCACGCCGCCAGCCAGAGCGCGAGGAAGCCGTAGACGGGGAGAGGCAACGCGGCCGGGGGGATGGGAATCCGGCCGACGCCCGCCGGAAGAATCTCCCGGGCCGCCTCGAGGAGCGGCGCGGCGAAGGGACCGAGGAGGAGGACGAGGACAACGGCCTCGCCGAGCGCCCAGCCGCAGAGCCAGAACGCGAGAAAGGCTGCGGCGAAGAGGCGGAAGAGGCCCGCCGGGCGGAGAACGATCTCCTCTCCCTCCGGGAGCGACCGCACCTCGATGCGTCCGCCCCGGGCCGGTGTCGGCGGGATCGACGGCCCGACGCCGGGGAAGGGCTGACGCGACACCTCCTCCCCGCCTCCCGGACTGTTTCCCGCGTCAGCGCGCACGCCGGATCGTAGCCCGGTTCGCGTCGCCACCGGAATCCGAGAGAAACCCCAGCGTCGTCCCTGACCACTGCCAGACGGCTTTCAGGCATCGCGCTCTCTCTCCCTTCATTTTCAGAGCATCGAGTCGCGAGCGCCCGCCTCCGCACCCCGGCGTGCGGGGCAGGGCGGTCAGGAGGCCTGCGATGCGTGAGCCCGTGCAGCGTGTTGTCCCGAGCCACCTCCTCGCGGCCTTCGTCGCATCACTTCTCGCCACTTCCTCTCATCCCGCCACGGCCGAGGGCGTCCCCGGCCCGCTCGTCGAGGCACGCCTGGGCCAGCTCGTCCACAGGACGGTCGAACGCGCCGGGAACCGGCTCGCGGAACCCGCCTGCGCGCAGGTCCTCGACGACTTCACCGACGTCCGCTCCGGCCGGCCCCTCTCCGCGACGCTCGCCGCATCGGGCCGGACGGCGTCGTCCTTCCTCCCGTCGCTCCGCTTCGTCGACGCCGACCACATGGTCCAGTGCCGGCGCCGTCCTGCCTACGCCTGGGTCCCCGTCGGCGGCAACGTCGTCTTCGTCTGCCGGAGCCGGTTCGAGGCTCTCGTGAAGAAGGACGAGTGGCTCGCGGGAAACGTCCTCGTCCACGAGAGCCTCCACTCGCTCGGCCTGGGGGAGAACCCGCCCTCGTCCGAGGAGATCACGATGGCCGTCGTGAGCCGCTGCGGAAGGTGAGTACCGGCTTTCTCAGACGGCGGAGGCGGTCGGCGTCGAGGGGTTCGCCGCGAAGTACCGGTAGGTGACCCGGACGCAGCCGAAGACGATCTCGTCCCCATCGCGAAGGAGGACCGGCGCCGCCACGCGCGCCTCGCCGAGAAAGGTCCCGTTCCGGCTCTCGAGATCGACCAGCTCCGCGCGGTCGCCGTCGACCGTGATCCGGGCGTGGGCGCGCGAGACGGAGTCGTGCCCGAGCCAGACCGTCGCCTCGCGGACCCTGCCGAGGACGTTCGGTCCGTCGCAGAGGTGAAACGTCTGCGTCCCCCAGACCAGGACGTGCCGCGTCTGCCCGGGCGCCTCGCCATCCGCCCGTGCGGGCGCGTCGAACGCGTACCCGAAGCCGTGAACCGTGCGGACCATCGAGGAGCCGCCGTGGCTCTCCCCGAGCGCCTTCCGGATCTCCTTCACGAGGGAGTCGATGTTTCCCTCGGTGACGAAGACGCCCGGCCAGAGCTTCTCCTGGATTTCGAGGCGGGAGACGGCCGCCGGTCGCTTCTCGAGGAGAAGGCCGAGGAGGGCGAAGGCCTTCGGCGTGAGGTGGACCGGCTCGCCGTTGCGAAGGAGCCGGCGCCCGTCTCCGTCGAAGGTCACTTCGGCGAACCGAACGCGCACGTCTCAGCCCCCGCTCGGCGCCGCGAGGATCCGGTAGGTCAGCACCACGGCGCCGACCCGGATCACGTCGCCGTCCTGGAGGCCGACCCGGCCCTGGACCGCCTTCGCGCCACGGAACGTGGAGCCCTCTCCCGCCAGGTCCTCCAGGATGGCCTGATCACCCTTCACGACGATCCTCGCGTGCTCGTGAGCCACCGAGGGATGCCCGATCCGGACCGTCGCCTCGCGATCGCGCCCGAGGAGGTTCCTCCCCTGGGCGAGCTCGATCTCCTGCCGGCCCCTGACGAGGAAGTGCCTCGACACGTCGGGCATCTCGCGGACGGTACCCTCGAACGAATAGCCGAATCCGTGAACGGTCCGTACGCAGGTCCCTCCCCTGGCCTCCTCGCCCAGCGCGTGACGGACCTCGCTCACGATCGATGCGAGATTGCCCTCCGATGCGTCTGCTCCGGGCCAGAGCTTCTCCATGATCTCGTTCTTCGACACGGCCTCGGGCCTCCGGTCGAGCAGCAGCGACAGGAACTGGAACGCCTTCGGCGAGAGGTGGACCGGCTCGGCGCCGCGATGAAGCAGGCGTCGGCGTTCGTCGAACGACAGGTCTCCGAATCGAAGCTTCATGGCCACCCCTGGAGAGCCGGGCGGAGGGGAGCGGAAAGCCCGCTCCCCTCCGCGACGGGACTGGGAAGGAGGGTGGCTAGAAGGTGACCTTCACGGCGAAGCGGAAGATCCGCGGGTTGCTTCGGGCGCTCGCCTTCAGGTAGTCGACGTTGTCGGTGCAGGGCGCGCCGCCCGCCGGGCAACCCTCGGTGCCGGGCTCGACGCCCGCCTGCCCGTAGTACGGGCTGTGCGTGTTGCCGACGAACGCGCCGAGCGGGTTGAAGCTGTTGTCGACCCCGGTGACGATCTGGTTGTTGAACGCGTTGTAGAGGAAGAGCTGCGGGGTGATCGTGACCGCCCCGAGCCTCAGGTCGTAGGAGGCCGACAGGTCCGCATCCCATTCGGTCGGCGTGCGGCCCAGCGAGCCGCGCTGTACCAGGTAGAGCTCGGTCGGGTAGAAGTCGTTGAACCATCCGCTCTTGCCGTACGGCACCCCGCTCCTCACGAAGAAGCCGAGGGAGGCGTTGAGGCCGAACGGGAAGGTGTAGGAACCGGTGGCCCGGAACTGGTGCGGCCGGTCGAGGTCGAGCTTGCCGTAGGCGTTCTGGTTGAACTGGTAGTAGTCGAAGTCGGCGTTGATCCCCGGGTCGGTCTGTCCCGACTCGGTCCGGATCGCGCCGGAGTAGTTCCCCTCGAGCTTGGAGTACAGGTACGAGGCCTGCGCCCAGAACGAGCTGCCGATCCTCTTGCGCGCGACGAGCTCGAAGCCCTGGAACTTCCGCTTGGCGTCGCCGACCGCAACGCCGGGCGAGCTGCATTCGCCGGCCGTCGGGTCGTACGGATTCCCCGTGTTGTTGCAGGTCGCGATCTGGCCCGAGGCGGCCGGGCCGTCGCCGCCGGGGTTGAAGATCGCGCATGAGTTGAAGCCGTTGGCCGGGTCGGAGGCGTCGAGGTCACAGCGGTCTTCGATCGTCCTTCCGAGGTTCCGGTAGGTGAACTTGGCCCCGAGGGAGAACGTCGGGCTGATCGCCTTGTCGACCCCGATCGTGAACTCGTCCTGGTACGACGCCTTGAGCCCGGCGTCAATCGGCTCGCCCGCGACAGAGCCGACCTGGATGAGTGGCTTCCTGGGCGCCGCCGGATCCTGGTCGAGGCTGGTCGTGCTGTAGTTGCTGTTGTAGACCTGCGTGCTCGCGGTGAAGACGCGGACGTTCAGGTCGGTCGGCGTCGCGTAGTGGAACCGCCCGTACGAGGCGTAGAGCTTGCTCGAGCCGTCGTTCAGGAAGTCCCAGCTGAAGCCGAGGCGGGGCGACCACTGGTCCTTCAGGTCGAAGGCGAGCGATTTGTCGCCCTTGTAGACCTTCTGGTCGTCGTAACGGACCCCGAGGTTCACGACGAGGTTCGGCAGCGCCTTCCACTCGTCCTGGAGGAAGGCCGACCAGAGCTTGTTCGGCACCTCGAACGGGGATGTCGCGAGGACCGTGAAGTCCGTGCCGCTCGGCGTGTAGAAACGGTGCTGGTAGTAGACCTGGATGTGCCCCGCCGCCGTGTCGGCGAACGGCGCCTTCGACAGGTCGCAGTTGTAGTTGGTCACGCCGGGCCGGCAGGGGTAGATCTGTGTCTGAGACCCGCCCGGGTAGTAGGTCGCCCCGGTGGTCGTCTCCTTCTGGTAGTCGCCGCCGAACTTGACCTCGTGCTTGCCGATGAAGAGCGAGAGCGCACCCCGGATCATGTCGCGGGTCGATTCGTTGTTCTGGGTCGAACCCGGGACGCTTCCCGGGCCCCCGCTGACGACGACGGGCTCGCCATAGAGCACGTTCGCCGTGCGGTCGACGGTCCGCAGCTTGTTTGCGACCGTCGTCAGGAAGCTGTCCTCGTGGCGACCCGCCTGGGCCGTCAGGAGGCCCCACGACCCGAAGACCTGGCTCACCTTCAGGGCGTAATCGGTCCCGCCCACGTCACGGATTCCCGCCCACACCGCGGGGTCCGCGCTCGTCGGGATGTCCGAAAGAGAGCCCGTGTTCTGCTGCGGGTCGGAGAAGATCGTCGCCTGGACGTCCGTCGCCGGACCGATCCGGAACGTCAGCTTGCCGGACCACATGTCGCCGTCCGTCTTCTGGGGGAACTCCTCCCCGGCCACCGGGCCCTGCGTCGGCATGGTCGTCGCGTCGGTCTTCGTCTTGTTGTAGGCCCCGAAGAACCAGATGCGGTCCTTGATGAAGTAGCCGCCGAGCGAGGCCCCGGCATCCCACCGCGTGTTCTTCGGGCGGGTGTTGCTCAGCTGGACGTCGCCGGACTGCGAGTAGTCGGGCGTCTCCTCGACCTTGATGTCCGCGCGCGTCGACGCGTTGTCGAAGTACCCGAAGACGCCGCCGTGGAACTCGTTGCCCCCCTGCTTCGTGATGACGTTCACGACGCCGCCGGTGTTCCGGCCGTACTCGGCCTGGTAGCCGCCGGTCTTGACCTCGACCTCCTCCACGAACTCGTTGTTGATCGACTTGCCCTGGATCCCCTTGATGACGTTCGTCGTGTTGACGCCGTCGATCAGGAAGAGGTTCTCGGCCGAGGTGGAGCCGTAGATCGACAGGGCGAGCGACCGCCCCTGAGTCTCGCCGCTGTCCGTCTGCACGCCGGGCTGCTGCCTCACGACGTCGGCGTAGTTCCGGCCGAGCGGGAGCTTGCTCATGACGGCCGCGGTGTAGGTCGTCCCCGCGGTCGTCGAGGTCGTGTCGACGACGGGCGCCTCGCCCGTGACGACGACCTCCTCCTTGAGGGACAGCGAAAGGACGGCGTTGACCGTCATGGTCTCGCCGAGGGCGACCCGGAGGTTCGTCCTCTCGAGCTTCGTGAAGCCCGAAAGCGCCGCGGAAAGGGTGTAAGCGCCCGGCGGGATCGCCGGGAAGCGGAACGAACCGCGGGCGTCCGAGACAACGGTGCGGGTCCCGAGAAGGGAAGGCGACTTGATCTCGATTGCGACCCCCGGGAGCGGGGCCCCGGAGTTGTCGGTGACGGTACCGGCGATGCCTCCCGTCGTCTGGGCCACGGCACTACCCGTGACGAGGACGGCGAGAAGGACGGTTGCCAGCGCGATAAAGGTGACAGCTCGATTGCGCATGAAACCTCTCCTCCGATCTGGACTGTTTCGTGTGACGGTCTTGTGAAGGTCTTGAGGACTCGGGAAGCGAAAGTCTGCAGGCATCTCCTCGTCGATACGGAAGCCTCCTTCGCGTGCGCTGAATGCCATCTGTCTTCTCCTGAAATTCTGGGCTGCTCGGACGGGTATTCACGCGGTCGGTTCGAGATCCAAGAGGTTTCCAAGGGAACGTCAAGGAGGGTGGTGCGGTCTTGTTCCGGGGCGCCTCGACACCGTCGCCTTTCCGCCCGGGGAAACCGAAAGCGGCCCAGCCCCGAAGGGCCCGGTCGCCCCGAGCGCGGAAGGAAACTTCGTCGAGCGCCGATGGCCGCCTGCGCAGCCCCGCGGAGACGGTAGCCCGAAAGCGCTCGCCGGGAGCTTCCCCGAATCGATTACGTTTTCCGTCTTGGTTTATGGGCCTTCGGTCACCCTGGCGGATTCATGGGCATGGAATCCCAAGCAATTTCCAAGAATCGTCATCGGGGCGACGCGGGCCTCGTCAGATGATCGAGTCGGTCGAGACCTCCGTCGCTCCCCAGCGGTAGACGAGGACGACTGTGCCGAGTCGGATCTCGTCTCCGTCGGCGAGGAAGACCCTGGCGGTCACCGGCACGAGGCCGCGGAAGGTCCCGTTCCGGCTGCCAAGGTCCTCGATCTCGGCCCTGATACCCGAAACCGTGACGCGAGCGTGGGCCCGGGAGACGGAAGGATGCCCGATCCAGACGTCGGCGTCGCGCTCGCGGCCGATCATGTTCGGTCCCTCACGCAGCTCGATCCCGCTCGTCCCCCAGAAGAGGACGTGTCGAGACTCCGACGGAGCCGACGCGTTCTCCTCGGACGCCGGCGCCTCGAAGGCGTAGCCGTACCCGTGAACTGTCCTGATGAACTTCGGCTCCTTCACCTCGTCGCGGAGAGCGTGCCGAACCTCGTTGACGAGAGCCGGCAGGTTGGTCTCCGAGACGAAGGTCCTCGGCCAGAGCACGTCCTGGATCTCGACTTTCGAGACGGCGTCCGGCCGGTGCGCCAGGAGGAGCTCGAGCAGCTGGAAGGCCTTCGGAGAGAGGTGCACCGCCTCCGAGCCGTGGAGCAGGATCCTCCGGCCCCCGTCGAACGTCACGCCAGCGAAGTGCAACCGCATCTAGGTTTCCCAGCTTGTACCCAGAAGTCTACAAGGACTCGCGCCCGGCAGACAGCCCACCTTGAGGGTCGAGTAGACATTGCCCACTGATCACGCCAAGGGCACGTGTTGTTCGTCGAGGAGAGGCTCGCTATGTCCTCCCGTGCAACGTGCACGTTCGCCGCCATCGTCCTCTTCGCGTCCACCGCCGCCGGCAGTGAGCCTCTGGCTGCCGTCCGCAGCGTCGATTTCCGCCTCGGCGGGCCCTTCCGGCTCGCCGTCGCCGCCGCCGCGGACCGCCTCCTTTCGCCCACCTGCGCGTCTGTGCTCGACGAATTCACGAATCGCGCGACCGGCCGCTCCCTCGGCGACGCGCTCGATGAGACCGGTCTCAGCGCACCGGCATTCGTCCTCGGCCTCACCTACTACAGCGCCTCGGGCCTGCCACCCTGCAGGGACCAGGGGATCCTCGCCTACACGAATCCAGGAAGCAGGGTCGTGTTCGTCTGCCCTGTGGCATTTGCCCGGGCAGCCCGGGCCGAGCCGGGTTTTGCGGCGAACGTCCTGATCCACGAGGCCCTCCATTCGCTGGGACTCGCCGACGACCTCCCGAGCTCGGTGGAGATCACGCGCGCCGTTGAGCGGCGATGCGGCCGTTGACCGCGGGGCAACAACAGGTCTAGATTGTCCTCAAAGGTCGATCCGCCACGCCGAGAGCATCGAGCGCTCTTTGTACGG
>CAZNSS010000169.1:0-7713 GCA_964575465.1 uncultured Holophagales bacterium
TCGACGTTGAAGACCCCCTCGTCGCTCCAGCCGTGCTCGTCGTCGCCGATGAGGCGGCGCTTCGGGTCGGCCGAGAGGGTCGTCTTGCCGGTGCCGGAGAGGCCGAAGAAGAGGGCCGAGTCGCCCTGGGGGCCGATGTTGGCCGAGGCGTGCATCGAGAGGACGCCGTCGAGCGGGAGGAGGTAGTTCAGGACGGTGAAGACCGATTTCTTGATCTCGCCGGCGTACTCGGTGTTGCCGATGAGGCAGAGCCGCTGCTCGAAGCTGAGCGTGATGAACGTCTGCGCGTTGGTCCCGTCGATCGGCGGGAAGCCCTGGAAGCCGGGAGCCGCGATGACGGTGAACTCGGGGACGTGGCGGCGGTACTCCTCGAGAGACTCGGGGAGGATGAACATGTTCCTCACGAAGAGGCTGTGCCAGGCCTTCTCCGTGATGATCCGGACGGGAACGCGGTAGGCGGGGTCGGCGCCGGCGTAGACGTCCTGGACGAAGACGTCGCGCCCCTGGAAGTAGCCCTGGAGCCGGTTGAAGAGGTCGTTGAACTTCTCGGGACTGTAGGGCCGGTTGTACGGGCCCCACCAGACGTGCCCTTCGGTCGACGTCTCCTTCACGACGGCCTTGTCCGAGGCGGCGCGGCCGGTGTGCTTGCCGGTGTGCGCGACGACGGGGCCGCCGGCGACGATCCGCGCCTCGCGGCGGAAGGCGACCTCCTCGTAGAGGGCCTCGGTGGAAAGGTTCCAGTAGGCCTTCCGGACGTTCGACAGGCCGTGGTTGGCGAGGCCGTAATCGGCCTTTCGCGCCGCGGCCTCGCCCTCGGTCGGGGTCTTGATGTCGAGCAGGTTGTTCACAGCCAGTCCCTCACGAGCTTCTTGTCGCCCACGTAGATCTCGTTGGGGGCGGACGGGTCGAGCGCCCACTTGATCCGGGCGATGCCCTCCTGGATCTCCTTGATCGAGCCGGCGTAGGAGAGGCGGAGGTATCCCTCCATCCCGAACTCGCGGCCGGGGACGGTGACGACGAGCGCCTTCTTCAGGAGGAAGTCGGAGAGCTCGACGGACTTCTGCGAGTAGGCGCGGAAGTCGGGAAGGCAGTAGTAGGTCCCGTCCGGCTTGATCGTCTTCACGCCGTTGAACGAAGCGAGCTCGAGGAGCATGACGTCCCGGTTGTTCTCGAGCGTCATCCGGAGGCTCTCGACGGCGCTCTGGAGGCCCGACATCGCCCCTTCGGCCGCGGCCTGGAGGAGGACGGAGACGGTCGTCGTGATCTGCCCCTGGACGTTCGTCATGATCTGGACGAGCGGCCGCGGCGCGATCGCCCAGCCGATCCGGAAGCCGGTCATGCCGTAGAGCTTCGAGACGCCGTTCACCGCGATGACCTTCGTCGACTCGGTGTCCTTCTTCGTGTACCTGTAGCAGCTGGGCGACTTCTTCCCGTCGAAGAGGAGCTTGTGGTAGATGTCGTCCATGATCAGCCAGATCCCCTTGCGCTCGCAGAACTCGACGAGCGCCGCGATCAGGCTCTCGGGGTAGAGGACGCCGGAAGGGTTGTTGGGGCTGTTGCAGATGATGACGCGCGTGGCCGAACCGACGGACTTCTCGATGTCCTCCATCCGGGGGACGAATCCGCCGTCCTCGGCCTTCACGATGACCGGGATGCCGTAGCACATCCGGACCATCTCGGGGTAGCTCACCCAGTACGGTGCGAGGATGACCACCTCGTCCTGCGGGTTCAGGACCGAGTAGAGGATGTTGAACACCGACTGCTTGGCCCCGGCCGAGACGATGACGTTCTCGGGGGCGACGACGCGGTCGTAGTTCTCCTCGGTGTACCGGATGATCTGCTTCTTCAGCCCCGGGGTGCCGTCGGCCGGCGTGTACTTCACGTCGCCCGTGTTCAGCTTCGAGGCGGCCGACAGGATCGCCGCGATGGGGGCCTTGTTCTTCGGCTCGCCGACGCCGAGGTGGATGACGGCTTCGCCTTTTTCCCGCAGGAGCCGCGCCTGCTCGTTCAGGCGGAGCGTGGGCGACTCTGCGATCGATTTCGCGAGCTGAGAGACGCTCATTTCGTGAGGAACCTCCCTTTTGCCGGTGGGCCGCTGGAACCGGGCTCCGCGACACCGAGGGCAACGGGGGATTGTACCGGTCGGCGGGCAACTACGCCGCTGTCGAAGCCGCCTCCCCGACAGGCGCGCATGGGTGCGCGAGAGGGATCGCCGGAAGGGGCTGTCGCGCCTCGGAGAACGCCAGGAGCGACCCCTGGTAGCCGACGCGGGTCATGGCGAAGAGCCAGAAGCCCGCCTGCCGGACGACGACGAGCGCGGCGACGCCGGCGCCCCCCCTCGGGTTCATGGCGACGCCGAGCGCCGTGAAGGCCCACTGGATCGCGAGACCGAGGGCGAGCCAGAAGAGCCAGAGGCCGGCGGCGCGCGGCCGCGCCCCGCGGAGGACCGCCTTCGCCGCGCGGTACGAGCCGCGCGCCGTCGGGGAGTCTCCCCGGGCCAGGGCGATCCGGGCGAGGGAGAAGCGGAGGTTGACGTTCGCCGCGACGAGGAGCGAGGCGACGACGACCCAGGCGATCCCGAGAGTCGCGAGCGGGCCGTTCGGGACGGCCTCCTTCCCGGCGATCTTCCCGAGGAGGAGCATCGGTGCGACGACGAGGAGGCCGACCCAGAAGGCCAGCGTGACGAGGTATCGGGAGAAGGCCCACGCCACGGGGCGGAAGAGGGAAGCCCCCTCGACGATCGTCCGGCGAAGGGCGGGCCGGGGAATGCCCGACAGGAGGACGCGGACGGCTCCCGTCGTCAGGAGGAGGTCGAGGAGGACGGAGAGGGCGAGGCTCGCCCCGACCGCCGCGAAGGCGACGCCCACCTCCTTCGCGTGGACTCCGAGGAAGCTCAGGAAGGCCCAGGAATCCCAGCCCCGGAGAAGGCTCTCCCGGAAGGGCCCCTCGTCGACCGGCGCGAAGAGCGGACCGAACGCGACCCACGTGGGGAGCGCGGAGACGAAGAGGCCGAGCCAGAGGACGCCGGCGACGCGCCGGTAGGTAAAGGCCCTGGAAAGGCCGGCCGCCAGGGGAGAGGGACGTTCCGTCATGGCGTTCGCTCCGTCAGAAGAGGGGCCAGAGGGAGGAGAGGAGGATCTGGACGCCGTGGAGGGCGTAGGCGCGCACCTTCGACCGCGCGGAGGGGACCTTCCCTTCTCCGGGTCGGCGGGCGTTGTTCCACGGGTCGCCGTCGAGGACGATCTTCCGGCCCGGGTCGACCTCGGCCTTCGCGAGCTTCGACCGGTAGACGGTGGTGAGCTTCAGCCAGGGGCGCCGGCCGTCCCACGTCGTCCTCCAGGTCGCGCCGTTCTCGAAGGTCAGGACGACGTCGACCGGGAGCGGGATCGAACCGGTCCGGCTGACGACGGCGACCGACTCGTACGTTTTCCCGCCCTTCTTCGCGCCCTCCGCCTTTCCCTTCCCGGGCTCCTTCTTCGGGAGGACGGTCTTCTTCCCCTTGTCGTCGTAGCCCTCGAAGGGGCGGACCTCGGTGCTCGAGGCCCTCGTGACGGCGTAGTCGACGGTCGCGTTCCCGTACCAGGTCCCGCGGATCAGGGGTTCGAGCGTCCTCCCGGCCGCGGGCCGGAAGGTGTCGAGGAAGTCCTCGGTCGTCGGGTGGTCGAACCGCCACCTCTCTGCGTAGGCGCGAAACGCCCGCCAGAACTTCTGCTCGCCGAGGAGCTGCCGGATCTGGTCGACGGCCGTCGCGCCCCGGGCGTAGGAGTTCCGGCCGTAGGCGGAGCCCGGGGCGAACTGCCAGGAGCGGGTGACGAGGGCGTCGGTCTCTCTGGCGGCGATCGTCTGGACGCGGCCCAGGTCGAAGCTGCCGAGGTCGCCTCCGAACGGCAGGCGGACCTGTCCGCCGTACCGCCGGTCCATCATCTCGTACTCGGTGAACGAGTTGATCCCCTCGTCCATCCAGCTCTCCTCGAACTCGTTCGAGGCGACGAGGCCGTACCAGTAGCCGTGGCCGAACTCGTGGATGACGACCATTTCCTGAGCGCGGATCCCGTTCAGGGGCCAGACGCCGAAGGCGCGTGACGTCCCGGCGGTGTAGAGGGTCTGGTACTCCATCCCCATCGCGCCGGTGCCGTCCTCCGGGGGGTCGATGCAGGAGACCTGCGCGTAGGGGTAGGGGAAGGCGTAGAGGCCGAACCAGGCGAGGGCCCACTTCTGCGCGTCGGCGTACCGAGTCCACTGCGCGACGTGGTCCGGCTGCATGTAGAAGCGCAGCTTCACGGGCTTCAGGCCGGACCGGAGCTCGGCCTCGCTCCGGCCGAGGAGCTTCGCCGCTCGGGCGACCTCGCCCTCGGGGACGTCTTTCGCCGGGTCGAAGAGATCCTCCCGCACGACGTAACGCGGGTCGGCCGACCAGGCGAAGTCGTGGATCGACTCCTGCTCGTAGACGAGCGTCTTCCGCCCGTCCTTGCGGCTCTCCTTCACGAGCGCTCCCGCGGAGGCGACGACGTACCGCTCCGGGACCGTGATGGCGACCCGGTAGTCGCCCCAGTCGGCGTAGAACTCCGAGTCCGCGTGGTACTGGTGGGCGTTCCACCCCGGCTCGGCCCGCCGCCGCCGACCCCGCGGCTCGAGGACGGCCACCTTCGGGAACCACTGTCCGATCATGTAGAAGTCGCGGACGTACCCCGCCCTCGCGAAAACCTTCGGGACGCGGGCGCTCCAGGCGATCTCGACCGCGATCGTCTCGCCCGGGCCGACGGGGGAGGGAAGCGGCACGGAGAGGACCGTCCGGTCGTCGCGGTTGCCGTCGTCCGGGGCCTCGAACCGGGACGGCTTGAGGAGGTCGGCGTCCCCCAGGGTCATCGAGGTCAGGTCGATGGAACCGAATCCTTCCTCGGCGTCGGCCTTGTCTCGCCGCAGGCGTCCCCCCGACTCGCGGAAAAACGTCGAGCGGTTGTTACGGAAGGCGTTCCAGTAGAGGTGGAACCTGAGCTCGGACGCCGGGACGTCGGCGGGGTTCGTCCACCGGAGCGTTTCCTGGCCCCTCAGCTCCCTTTTCGTGTCGTCTAGGGAGACCCGGATGTCGTACTGGACGACCTTCCGGGGAGAGGGGAGCGCCAGGGCCGGAAACGCGGGCAGAAGGACTCCGATCGCGGCGGCGGCGAGAATCCTCGAAGGCATGGGAACTCCTTCCGGCCGCAAAGGATACCTCCCGCAGCGGAAGGCCGGGTCAGCACTTCGGACGATCCTGCCCGAACCGGTGCCGGCTCCCTCTCCCGTCGGTGGAAAGCCGGATGGTAAGATGAGCTGATGTTTGCGGGTCGCCCGGAGTCCCCGGTGGGCGGCGACGCTGGCGGAGGAGTATGAGGATTTCCGCGCTCAAGCCCGCGGTCGCAGCCCCAGCTCGGGCGCGGGTCTCGATCTTCGACAAGTGCGGGAAGTACACCGTCCCGGACGAAATCAAGGCCGCCGGGGTCTGGAACTACTTCCGGATGCTCGAATCGGGACAGGACCCCGTCGTCGCCATGAAGGGCCGCGACCTGGTGATGCTCGGCTCGAACAACTACCTCGGGCTGACGTCCCACCCGAAGGTCAAGGAACGCGCGATCGCCGCCGTGAAGAAGTACGGGGCGGGGTGCGCCGGAAGCCGCTTCCTCAACGGGACCCTCGACATCCACATCGAGCTCGAGGAGCGCCTGGCGGCCTTCATGCGCAAGCCCGCCTGCATCACCTTCTCCACGGGCTTCCTCGCGAACCTCGGCGTCCTCGGGACCCTCCCGACCAAGGGCGACGCGATCTACCTCGACCGTCAGGACCACGCCTGCATCTACGACGGCGCCCGGCTCGCCGTCGGGGCGGACGTGCGGAAGTTCAAGCACAACGACCCGGACGACCTCGTCCGGATGCTGAACAGCCACCAGGACAAGGCGGGCCGGATCCTGGCCGTCGACGGCGTTTTCTCCATGGAAGGCGACATCGCCCCCCTTCCGGCCTACGCCGACATCTGCGCCGAGTGGGGCATGGCGCTCATGGTCGACGACGCCCACGGCGTCGGGGTCCTCGGAAAGACCGGCCGCGGGACGGCCGAGCACTTCGGCCTCGAGGACCGGGCCGACATCATCATGGGGACCTTCTCGAAGTCCCTGGCGGCGATCGGCGGGTTCATCGTGGCCGAGCCCGACGTCATCAAGTACATCCAGCACAAGGCGCGGGCTCTCATCTTCACGGCGGCGCCCCCGCCGGCCTCGATCGGCGCCGTCCTGGCCGCCCTCGACATCATCGAGGCCGAGCCGGAGCGCCGGCAGCAGCTCTGGGACAACACCCGCTTCATGATGACGAGCCTCCGGGCCATCGGCTTCGACTGCGGCGAATCGGAGACGCCCGTCATTCCGGTCGTCGTCGGCGAGGACTACCTCGCGTTCAAGATGGCCAAGCGCCTCGACGAGGAAGGGGTCTTCGTGAACCCGGTCGTCAGCCCCGCCTGCGCCCCCGGAAGGGCGCTCATCCGGACGTCCTACATGGCGACGCACCGGAGGGAGCACCTGACCCGGGCGCTGGAGGCGTTCCAGAAGGTCGGGCGGGAGCTGGGGCTCGTCAGCTAGGTCATGCCCGGAGGGGTTTCCGTCTCCGAGGTTTCGTCCCGGAAGGAGCTGAAGGAGTTCGTCGAGCTCCCGTACCGGCTCTACGCCGCGGATCCCGACTTCGTCCCGCCGCTCCGGTCGGACGTCCGGTGGATGCTCGACCCGGGGAAGAACCCCTTCTGGAAGCACGCCCGGAGGTCCCTCTTCCTCGCGCGGCGTGGAGGCCGCGTCGTCGGCCGGATCGCCGCGATGGCTGACGACGAGCACAACCGGGTCCACGCGGACCGGACCGGCTTCTTCGGCTTCTTCGAGTGCGAGAACGACCCCGAGGCCGCCCGAGCGCTCTTCGACGCCGCCGAGGCGGCCGTCCGGACGCTCCTCCCCGGGTGCGACCGGCTCCGCGGGCCGGTCAACCCGTCGATGAACGACGAGGTCGGCTTCCTCCTCGAGGGGAGCGAGCCGGGGCCGGCCGTTCTCATGATGACCTACAACCCGGCGTGGTACGTCGACCTCGCGGAGGGTGCCGGGTTCGCGAAGGAGAAGGACCTCGTCGCCCTCCTCGCCCCGATCGACGACCGCTCCTTCGCCCGGCTCGGCCGGATCACCGAGGCCGTGCGGCGCCGCAACCCGGAGCTCACGTTCCGGACGATCCGGATGAACGAGTTCGCCGCGGAGCTCGCGAAGGTGAAGGTCGTCTACAACGCCGCCTGGGAGAGGAACTGGGGCTTCGTCCCGATGACGTCGGACGAGATCGACGCCATGGCCAAGAAGCTGAAGGACGTCATCTACGCCCCGATCATCTGGTTCGTCGAGAAGGGCGACCAGCCGGTCGCCTTCATGCTCGGGATGCCGGACTTCAACCAGGTGCTGATCCGGATGGGGGGAAGGCTCCTGCCGTTCGGCTGGCTGAAGTTCCTCCTCGGCAGGAAGAAGGTCGACCGCGTCCGGCTGATGGCCTTCGGAGTCCTCCCCGAGTACCGCCGGAAGGGGCTCGACGCCGTCTGCTACTTCGAGGGCTACAAGGCCGCCATGGCGGCGGGCTTCAGGACGGTCGAGTTCTCCTGGATCCTGGAGGACAACCTCGACCTCCTGAAGCCGATCGAGGTCTTCGAGGGGAAGCTCTACCGGA
>CAZNSS010000170.1:0-7639 GCA_964575465.1 uncultured Holophagales bacterium
CGGCGGGTCACGGCGTGGCGCTCGCCGCCGCCCGGCCGGGGGGCGCCGGCGCGCGGAGGATGTCCTCCAGGGAGACGGCCTCGAAGGCGCCGTTCACGAGGTGGTTCAGGCGCCGCATGGCGTCCGTCGCCGCGCAGAGCGGGCGCGTCTTGCAGCGCCCGGTCGCGGTCCCGCTGGAGCAGAACGTGAGCGAGATCGGCCCCTCGAGCGCGGTGACGATGGCCCGGAGGGTCACCACCTCCGCCGGCCGGGCGAGCCGGTAGCCGCCCCGGCTCCCCCGCTCGGACGTGACGAGACCGGCGCGGGCGAGCTTCTTGAGCACCTTGGCGACGATCGTTGCGGAAACGCCGTACGCGGCAGCGAGCTCGGTGGTCGAGACGCACGCGTTGCGGCGGGCGATCTCGGTCAGAACGAGGATGCCGTAGTCGACGATGCGGTTGAGCTTCAGCATCGCGGGCCCCCAACCGGCCACTATAGGCCCGCCGAGGGCCGGGTTCAATTCCAGGAAGTCTCCCGGCCGCCGTCCGCGGCGCTCGCCGTTCCCGAGCGTCTACACTCCGGGCGCGTGCCCCCGTTTCTCTCCGCCCCGCCCCGCGTGAGGCTCGTGAACTCCTTCGCGCGTCCCTTCGACGGCGTCGTCGCCGCCGCGCGGACCTGCTACAGCCCGAAGGGGATCGTCACGGCGGAGGAGGTGGGAGGGGACGCCGTCCCGGACCCCGTCGAGCGCGAACGCCGCCGCGCCCGACGCGACGCCCTCGCGCGGGACGTCTACGCTGCCGGGCACCACACGACCTTCCAGCACGCTCACCTGCAGTTCACGCTCGAGAACGTCAGCCGGCAGCTCGTCTGGTCGTTCCTCCACGCCCACCCCTTCTACAACTCCGAGCAGACCTCCCAGCGCTACGTCGAGGTGAAGCCGGGGACGTTCGCCGTCCCGCCCCTCACCGGCGAGGCGCTCTCGGTCTACCGCGGTGCCTGCGAGCGGCAGACCGAGACCTACCGCCGTCTCGGAGACCTCCTCGTTCCCGTCGCGGCGCGGGCCTTCTACGCGACGTTCCGGGGCCGCGAGAGCCAGCCGGCGCGCTGGGAGAAGGCAATCCGCAAGCGCGCCCTGGAGGTCGCCCGCTACGTCCTCCCCCTCGCGACGTTCACGACCCTCTACCACACGGTCTCGGCCGTCACGCTCTTCCGCTACCGGCGCCTCGCCGCGACGTTCGACGCTCCGACGGAGCAGCGGCTCGTCGTCGAGGCGATGACGGAGGAGCTGCTCCGGCACGACCCGTCCTACGCCTCCGTCCTCGAGGAGCCGCTCCCCCTCGAGGAGACGCCGGAGTTCGCGCTCGCCGGGCGGCTCTTCGGCGCCCTGCGCGGCCCGCGCCCCGGCGACGCCTCCTTCCGTGAGCGCTTCGACGCGGGGCTCGGGGGACGGATCTCGAGGCTGACAGACCGGAAGGAGAGGAACGAGGAGCTCCTCGCCGAGGCGGTACGGGAGGTCGTCGGCGCCTCGCCGGACGCGCTACCCGACGACGAGGCGATCGCGCTCGCGATCGACCCCGCCGCGAACACGCTCCTCGGCGAGGCGCTCAACCTGACCGACCACGGCAAGCTCGCGCGCGCCCTCCACCACCCGGCCTACACCTTCCGCAAGAGGCTCTCGCACACCGCCGACAGCCAGGACCAGCGCCACCGGACGACGCCCGCCTCGCGCCCGACGCTCCACGCCTACCTCTCCGACGAGCCCGACTTCGTCACGCCGATGCTCCTCGCGGAGCGGGGCGAGGCGAGGACGCTCTACGACGAGACGATGGCGCGGACGTGGGAGGCGATCGGCCGGCTCCGCGCCCTCGGCGTCCCCGACGAGTTCCGCGCCTACCTCCTGCCGAACGCCGTCGCGCTCCGCTTCACCGAGTCGGCCGATCTCGCCGGCCTCCGCCACAAGCTCGCCATGCGCCTCTGCTTCAACGCGCAGGAGGAGATCTGGCGCGCCTCCCTCGACGAGGCCGAGCAGGTGCGCGACGTCGAGCCGCGCATCGGCCGCTGGCTCCTCCCTCCCTGCGGCCTCCGCGCCCGCGCCGGGGCGAAGCCCGTCTGCCCCGAAGGCGAGCGCTTCTGCGGCGTCCTCGTCTGGAAGAAGGACCTCTCGCAGTACCGAAGGCTCTTCTAGCCCCGGGTGCGGGGGCACCCCAGGCACGGGGTCAGGCGTGAAATCGTGTATTGTTATAACAATACACGATTTCACGCCTGACCCCATTTCCGGTTGACCCCATTTCCGGTTGACCCCGTTTCTGGTGGCCCCATCCCCGGGGACGACATCCCGTCCAGGGCCGTCAGGCAGGCGGCAGGGCCTCGTCGATGCGCCGGAGGGCCGTCCTCGGCGCGGCTCCTGCCGACACGAGGACGACCGGCAGGTTCCCCGGCACCTCCTCGCGGATCGCGGCCTCCACCTCCGGGTCGTCCGTCACGACGGCGTCGACGCGCGACGAGCGAGAGAGCCGCTCGAGCGTGTCGTCGATGCCGCTCGCCGAGAGGAGGACCGTACCGGGTGGCAGGAGCGCCCGGAGCCCTTCGACGAGATCGGAGGAGGAGGAGACGAGGAGGTGGCGCAGGGCGCTACTCCGCCGTCAGCATCGGCGCGGCGACGGGGTAGAGCTTCCTCCCCTGCGCCGGGCCCTCGGCCGCGAAGACGACGAGGAAGTAGTGCCCCGGCCCCCTGTCGAGCGGGACGCTGACCTCGACCCTCCCGCCGGAGACCGACGAGAAGTCCCCCTTCTCCCCCGATTCCCAGCGCGTCCCGGCGGGCGGGTAGGGGTGGAGCGTGCGCGACGAGGGAGGGAGACCGTACGTCCCCCGTTCGGCGATCGCGGCTCGCGACATCGTCCTCGGGAAAGCCTCCCAGGCCACTTCGATCGCGCCGACGCTCCACCCGCGGGGCAGCTTCAGCGCGACGAAGGCTCCCTTGCCCGCCTTCACCGCGCCGGCGGGGAGCTCGACCCACTCGAGGACTCGCCGGCTGTATTCCTCCGTCATCCGCATCTCTCCCCCGACGATGGCGAATCCGATGCCGACGTGGGTCCAGATCGGGTCGAGGACGGTCTTCCTGTGGCCGTCGGCCGGTGGTCGCTCGGCCATGAAGCGGGCGTGCGCCGACTTCAGGAGCTCGTCGGCCGGCTCGGAGTAGCCGAAGCCCTTGCGGCTCTCCGCGGCGAAGTTCTGGGCGTGGTGGTCGATCCCGCCCGCGAGCGCCCAGCGCAGGTAGGGGGCCCGGCCGGCGAGGTCCCAGTGGCCGGTCGTCCTGTTCCGGGCCGCGTCCTCGCAGAACTCGTCCCCCACCTTCGCGCCGAGGAGGTCGTACGAGAGGGGAGGCGCCCCCGCTGCCTTCCGCTCCTCGTTGATCACCGCGAGGAGCTCGGCCTTGGCCGAGGGGACCCGCTCGGCGTAGTCCGGTGCGAGGCGCGACATCACCACCCGCCGCGGCTCGGCGTCGGGTGCGCCGGCGAGCGGGAGAGCGGCGACGGCGACGGCGACGGCGACGGCGACGGCGGCAGCGAGCGTCCGGTGAATGGTTTCCGGCCGGAGGTTCCTCACGCTTAGAATCTTACGGGCCCCAAGGAGCCCGGTTGCGATGGTCCGGTTCGGAACATCGGGTTGGAGTGTCGTCCCCGGCGTGCCGTTCGCCTCGGCGAGCCGACGCCGCCACGTCCCGGAAGGCTGAGCCCCGCCGCCCGCGCGGCGGCAGGAAGGAAACCGCATGTACGCGATCGAAGAAATCCACGCCCGGGAAATCCTGGATTCCCGCGGGAATCCCACCATCGAGGTCGAGTGTCTCCTCGAGTCCGGCGCCTCCGGCCGCGCCGGCGTCCCCTCCGGCGCCTCCACCGGCACGCGCGAGGCCCTCGAGCTGCGCGACGGCGACCCGAAGCGCTACGGCGGCAAGGGAACTCTCAAGGCCGTCGAGAACGTCAACAAGACGATCGCCCCCGAGCTCCTCGGCTTCGACGCCCGCGACCAGGCGGGCCTCGACCAGCTGATGTGCGACCTCGACGGCACCGAGTTCAAGTCGAAGCTCGGCGCGAACGCGATGCTCGGTGTCTCGATGGCCGTCTGTCGCGCCGCCTCCGAAGCGTGCGAGCTGCCTCTCTACCGCTACCTCGGCGGCACGGGCGCGGTCTCGCTCCCCGTCCCGATGATGAACGTCGTCAACGGCGGGGCCCACGCCGACAACCCGCTCGACCACCAGGAGTTCATGCTCGTCCCGGCGGGCTTCCCGTCGTTCCGCGAGGCGCTCCGCGCCGGTGCCGAGACGTTCCACGCCCTGAAGTCGATCCTCAAGAAGAAGGGGCTCGCGACGGGCGTCGGCGACGAGGGGGGCTTCGCTCCCGCCATCGGCACCGCCCGCGAGGCGCTCGACGTCATCGTCGAGGCCATCGGCAAGGCCGGCTACAAGCCGGGCGAGCAGGTCTTCATCGCGCTCGACCCCGCCGCTTCCGAGTACTTCAAGGACGGGACCTACGTCCTCGACGGCGAGGGGCTGAAGCTCTCCCCCGCGGAGATGGTCGCCTTCTGGGAAGCGATCGTGAAGGACTACCCCATCGTCTCGATCGAGGACGGCTGCGCCGAGGGCGACAAGGCCGGCTGGAAGCTGATGACCGAGCGGCTCGGTTCGAAGATCCACCTCATCGGCGACGACCTCTTCGTCACGAACCCGAAGATCCTCGCCGAGGGGATCCGGGACGGCATCGCCAACGGCCTGCTCGTCAAGGTGAACCAGATCGGGACGATCACCGAGACGCTCGAGGCGGTCCGCATGGCCCAGGTCGCGAGCTACGTCACCGCCGTCTCGCACCGCTCGGGCGAGACCGAGGACACGACGATCGCCGACCTCGCCGTCGCGACGAACTCGATGTTCATCAAGACCGGGTCGGCCTCCCGCTCCGAGCGGCTCGCGAAGTACAACCGTCTCCTGCGGATCGAGGAAGAGCTCGCCAGCGCCGGCCGCTTCTTCGACCTCGCCGTGAAGAAGGGCTGAGGAGCGCGCCGGCGACTTGAGGTTCGAGCGGATCTCCGGCCCGAGGAGGGGCCTCGTCTCGAGGACGGGGGGGCGGACCGCGCCGCCTCCCCGCCCCGCGCGGAGGACGGACGAACCCGCCGCCGCCGGGCCCGCGGCTCGCCCGGAGCACCCGCACGTCCACCCCCTCTCGTACGTCGGTTTCTCGCTCGTCGTCTCGGTCCTCCTCTTCGTCTTCTTTCTCGCCGGCGACCGTGGCTTCCTCCAGGTGCGGAAGCAGCGGTCACAGGTGGGCGCCCTCCAGGCCGAGGTCTCGGCGATCGCCGAGCGGAACGTGGCGCTCGAGAAGGAAGTCTCGCGCCTGACGACGGACCCCGCCGCGGTCGAGAAGATCGCCCGCGAGGACCTCTCGCTCGTCGCGCCCGGGGACGTCGTCCTCGTCCTCCCCCCGGGCTTCGAGGAGAAGGTCACTCCGAAGCGGACGCCGGCCGCCTCCCCAAATGCTCCCGGCCGCTGACGGAGCGCTCCCTTCCGGAGCGGGACCCGCCCGTGACCGGGTCGGCATGACGTCCGTCATACCTCCCTCGCCGGCCCCCGCGTAGCGTTCTCCCCGGTACCGTTCGAGAACGGAGAGGAGAGACCGTCATGAGATCGTTCCGCGCCTTCGCCCTCGGGTTCGCCGCGGCCCTGCTGGCTGCGACGACCGGGGCCACGGCCGCCGAGACGAAGCCGCCCAGCGACTGCGTCACCTGCCACGCGAAGATGGGAATCACGGGAAGCGCCCTTCGCGACTTCTCCATGTCGAAGCACGCCGCGCAGGGGATGACCTGCGCCGAGTGCCACCTGAAGGGCGACGTTGCGAAGAAGACGAGCGCCTGCGAGAAGCCGGGCGTCGTCAGGGCCGTCTCGGCCGGCGTCTGCGCAGCCTGCCACGCCGAGCAGGTCGAGCAGTTCGGCAAGGGGAAGCACTCGAAGGCCTGGGTCGCGATGAGCGCCATGCCGACGACCAAGGACCAGCCGAAGGCGATCATGGACGGGATGAAGGGGTGCGGCGGCTGCCACCGGATCGGCTCCGACGGCGGCAAGTGCGACTCCTGCCACACGCGCCACACCTTCTCCGCCGCCGAGGCGCGGCGCCCCGAGGCGTGTGCCACCTGCCACATGGGCTTCGACCACCCCCAGTGGGAGATGTACTCCACCTCCAAGCACGGCATCCTCGTCACGCAGAACGCTTCGAAGTGGGACTGGGAGAAGGGGCTCGGCGACTGGTTCCAGGACCCGACGAAGGCCGACGCGACGACGCCCCGTGCGCCGACCTGCGCCTTCTGCCACATGCCCGGCGGCGACCACGGCGTCCGGACCGCCTGGGGCTTCCTCGCCCTGCGCCTCCCCGAGGACGACAAGGAGTGGATGGCCGACCGCGTCGAGATCCTCAAGGCGCTCGGCGTCCTCGACAAGGACGGCAAGCCGACCGCGCGCCTCGACGTCGTCAAGGCCGGCGATCTCGCCCGCCTCTCGAAGGAGGACTGGGACAAGGAGCGCGGCCGGATGGAGACGCAGTGCGCGAAGTGCCACGCCCCGGCCACCGTCAAGGCCGAGCTCGCCAAGGGGGACGAGATCGTCCGCGCCGGCGACCGGCTGATGGCGGAGGCGATCCGAGAGGTCGACGGCCTCTACCGCGACGGGATCCTCCCCGAGCCGAAGGACCGCCCCTTCCACGTCGACGTCCTCCGGTTCTACGAGGTCGAGCACCCCATCGAGCAGAAGCTCTACGTGATGCTCATGGAGCACCGGATGCGGAACTTCCAGGGGGCGTTCCACATGAACCCCGACTACCAGCACTGGTACGGCTGGGCCGAGATGAAGCGCGACCTCGCCGAGATCAGGGCCGAGGCGAAGGCGCTCCGCGCCGAGCACGGAAAGAAGGCCGCGGCGAAGCCGAAGGCGGCCCCGGCGAAGAAGGCGGGCTGAGCCGGCCCTTCGCCGTCCCGACGATCCCGACGGAGGGCCGCCGCGAGGCGGCCCTCCGCTTTTCTGAGACGATCCCCTCGTGATCACGCGCCTCGACGCCGAACGCCTCGACGCCGCCGACCCGCTCGCCCCCTTCCGCGACCGCTTCGTCCTTCCCGACGGGCTCGTCTACCTCGACGGCAACTCGCTCGGCGCGCTGCCGAAGGCGGCCGCGGGGCGCGTCGCCGACGTCGTCTCGCGCGAGTGGGGCGCGGGGCTGATCCGGAGCTGGAACGACGCGGGGTGGATCGACCTCCCCCGGCGCGTCGGCGACAAGATCGGCTGCCTCGTAGGCGCCGCGCCGGGAGAGGTCGTCTGTGCCGACTCCACCTCCGTCAACCTCTTCAAGGTCCTCGCCGCCGCCCTGGCGCTCCGACCGGGCCGGCGGACGATCCTCTCCGAGGAGGGGAACTTCCCGACGGACCTCTACGTGAGCGAAGGGCTCGCGCGCCTCCTCGACCGCGGACACCGCGTCCGGCTGGTGCCGAAGGGCGACCTCCCCGACGCGCTCGACGGCGACGTCGCCGTCCTCCTCCTGACGCACGTCGACTACCGCACCGGCGAGCGCCACGACCTCGCGGCCCTCACGCGCGCGGCGCACGACGCCGGCGCGCTCGCCGCCTG
>CAZNSS010000171.1:0-7632 GCA_964575465.1 uncultured Holophagales bacterium
TACGGTACCCCGACTCGAGGATCTTCGCGCAGAGGTCGACGTCCTCGAACCAGGCCGGCGCGAAGGCCGGGTCGAAGCCGCCGACCTCCTCGAAGACGTCCCGCCGCACGAGGAGCGCGGCGGCGGCCGGCTGCTCGACGTCGAACGGGACGGAGCGGTCGCGGTCGAGGTAACGCTCGCGGAGGAAGCCGCGGTTTCGGGGGAGGAGACGGTTCACCAGCAACGCCTCGCGCGCGAGGGAGCCGAGCTTCGGGAGGCGTCGGAGCTGGAACGGCTCCTGGCCGTCCCCCTCGAGCGCGGGAGCGACGGCGGCCAGCCGCGGATCGGCGTCGAGCTCGGCGAGAAGAGCTTCGAGGGACCTCTCCCCGTCGACGAGGGCCGCGTCGGGATTCAGGAAGAGGAACGCCTCCGCCGCGGGGAGGCCGGGGACGTCACCCGCGCCGCGGTTGCAGGCGGGACCGAAGCCGGTGTTCTCGGGAAGCCGGAGGACGACCGCCCCCGCGCGCTCGGCCTCGTCCGCGGAAGCGTCCGACGAGGCGTTGTCGACGACGACGACGCGCGCCGGGGCGGGGACCGAAGCCGCGGCGCGGCCGACGAGGCCTTCCGCGTTCCAGGAAACCACGACGGCCCTCACGCGTGCCAGGCCGGCCGTCACTCGGGAAGCCTCGGCAGGAGAGGGAGTCCCCGGCGGGCCGCCCGGTCCTCTCCGAGGGCGGAGAGGACGTCCGCGGCGGCCCCGGCCAGGACGCGCGTCATGCGCCCGAATCCGAGGTCCCGGACGGCTTGCCGGAGGGCGGGGAGCGGCACGGGGTGGACGAGGAGCGCCCGGAGGCACGCCGGTGCCGCGAGGTTCCGCCGGAGCGTCCGGGCGCGGTTCCCGAGGAGGAGGCGCCACTTCAGCTCGGGAGTGCGGCGTCCCGTGGCGGACCCCACGTGGCGCGCCCGGGCCGCCGGGACGCAGGCGAAGCGTCCGCCGGCGCGGAGGAGGCGGAGGGAAAGGTCCGCGTCCTCGTACCAGGCGAAGAACGAGCCGGCGAAGCCCGTGGCCCGGTCGAACGCGGCGCGGCGGAAGACCGGCGCGGTCCCGGAGACGCCGGGAACGGCGAAAGGGGACGCGTCGGCGGGAGGAGGCGCCCCGCCTCGCCCGAGCTGCACCGCCTCGCGCCTCCGGTTCCAGCCGACGCCGAGCCCGTCGACCCGGAGCCCCTCCGAGTCGAGGACGACCCCCTGGACCGCCGAGAGGCCCGGGTCGGCCTCCAGCACCGCGACGCAGGCGGCGAGGTACCCCGGGGCGAGGACGGCGTCGTTGTTGACGAAGGCGAGGAACGGAAGCGCCTTCAGGCGAGCGTCGACGGCCCCGCCGTTCGAGGCGGGGGCGAAGCCCCGGTTCGCCCCGAGCGGCAGGACGTAGACCCCTTCGCGGGCGGCGAGCCGCCGGAGCTCCTCCGCGTCCGACCCGTTGTCGACGACGAGGACCCGCGAGGCCCCCTGCGCGTCGAGGGCGTCGAGACAGGAATCGAGGAGCGCCCCCCCGTTCCAGTTCACCACCACCACCCCGACGGGGAGCCTCTCCATCCGGCGGATTATCGCGGTCGCCGTAGAATTCGCCTCCCATGCTGGCCCGAGACTTCCTTCGCACCCGCTTCGCCGAGATGCCGCACCTCCTCCGGAACCGGACGTATGACGCCGGGGCCCTCTCCCGCTGGGGAGAGCTCGACGCCGAGCGCCGCCGCCTCGTCACCGCCGTGGAGGCGATGAAGGCCGAGCGGAACACCCTCTCGGCCGAGGTGGGGCGGAAGAAGAGGGCGAAGGAGGACGCGACCGCCGAGATGGAGCGCGCGAAGGAGCTCGGCGTCGAGGTCTCCGCCCGCGAGAAGAGGGTCGAGGAGATCGAGGGGGAGTTCTTCGCCGTCGAGCAGGCGCTCCCGAACGTCCCCCACGAGAGCGTTCCCGACGGGGAAGACTCGGAGGCGAACGTCGTCCTGAAGACGTGGGGCGAGCCGACCCGGTTCGACTTCGAGGCGAAGAACCACTGGGACCTCGGCCCGGCCCTCGGCATCCTCGACTTCGAGAGGGCGGCGAAGGTGACCGGGGCGCGCTTCACGGTCCTCTCGGGGGAAGCCTCGCTCCTCTCGCGCGCCCTCATCGCGTTCATGCTCGACCTCCACACGCGCGAGCACGGCTACCGTGAGGTCCTCCCGCCGTTCATCGTCAACGCGGCCTCGCTCTTCGGGACGGGCCAGCTCCCGAAGTTCGAGGCGGACCTCTTCCATCTCCAGGGGACCGACTGGTACCTCACCCCGACGGCGGAGGTCCCGGTCACGAACCTCCACCGCGACGAGGTCCTCCGGGAAGAGCAGCTGCCGATCTCCTACTGCGCCTACACCCCCTGCTTCCGGGCCGAGGCGGGTTCGGCCGGGAAGGACACCCGGGGCCTCATCCGGCAGCACCAGTTCGACAAGGTCGAGCTCGTGAAGTTCACGCTCGCCGAGGAGTCGGAGGCGGCGCACGAGAAGCTGACCCGCGACGCCGAGACGGTCCTCGAGAGGCTCGAGCTGCCGTACCGGCGCGTCGTCCTCTGCCGGGGCGACATGGGCTTCTCCTCGGCGAAGACCTACGACCTCGAGGTCTGGCTCCCGGGGCAGGATGCCTACCGGGAGATCTCGTCCTGCTCGAACTTCGACGCGTTCCAGGCCCGCCGCGCCGCCATCCGGGTGAAGCGGACCGTCGACGGCAAGTCGCGGAACGAGTACGTCCACACGCTCAACGGCTCCGGGCTGGCCGTTGGGAGGACCCTCGTGGCGATCCTCGAGAACTATCAGCGGGGGGACGGGTCCGTCGGCATCCCTCCGGCCCTCCGGCCCTACTGTGGGGGTCTCTCGGAGATCCGGAAACCGTGAGGTAAACTCCCCGGCCCGCGAGGTGCGGACAGGTGGGAGAGTGGCTTAATCCAACGGTTTGCTAAACCGTCGTAGGCCTTAAAAGCCTACCGGGGGTTCGAATCCCCCCCTGTCCGCCAGTTCCTCCGCCGGAGGAGTGGCCGAGTGGTTTAAGGCGGCGGTCTTGAAAACCGTTGAGCCGCAAGGCTCCGGGGGTTCGAATCCCTCCTCCTCCGCCACGTTTTCCCGTGGGAAGATCGTCCCGGACCCTTGAACGAGGCACCTTCGCGCGTCCTGGTCGTCGACGACGATCCCTTCTCGAGGCGGCTCCTCGAGAAGGTTCTCCTGTCGGCGGGCTACGCGGTGGAGACGGCGGAGAACGGGCAGGAGGCGCTCGGGAAGGTCCGCACTCACCGCCCCGAGGTGGTCGTCACCGACTGGCAGATGCCGTTGATGGACGGGATGAGTCTCTGCCGGATCCTGAAGGCGACCGAAGAGACCCGGTTCATCCACGTCATCATGCTGTCGGCCAGAGGGGAAACCGAGGCGAAGGTGGCCGGCCTCGAGACCGGCGCGGACGATTACCTCGTCAAGCCGGTGGAGCCCGTGGAGCTGGCGGCCCGGGTCAAGGTCGGGCAGAGGCTCCAGAAGGCCCTTTCCGAGCTCGCGGCCAAGAACGAGATCCTCGAGAAGCTCGCCCTGACCGACGCCCTGACCGGCCTCGCGAACCGGAGGGCGTTCCTGGAGGCGCTCGAGGCGGAGCTCGCGCGGGTGGACCGCCACGGCCGCCCGGCCAGCCTCCTCTTCGTCGACCTCGACCACTTCAAGGGGGTGAACGACGCGCACGGGCACGCGGTGGGGGACGAGGTCCTCGCGGGTTTCTCCCAGGTCCTGAGGCAGGGTTGCCGACGGGGAGACCTCGCCGCCCGGATCGGGGGAGAGGAGTTCGGCGTCCTCCTCCCGATGACGGGGCGCCTCCCGGCCGCCCTCGTCGCCGAGCGGATCCGGCGGGCGACCGAGGCCCGCCCGCTCGGGCGGTCGGTCCCGGTGCCCCTGACCGTCTCCCTCGGCGTCGCCTCGACGGAGGACTGCCCCGGGCCTCTCGAGGCGGTCGAGCTCCTCCGCAGGGCCGACGCCGCCCTGTACCGGGCCAAGGGGGAAGGGCGGAATCGGGTGGCCGCGGGCTGAACGGCCCCGGGGCGGGGCAACCCGCTCGTGGCGGAGGATTTCCGGGCCGGCCTCACCTCGGCCGGGAAACTCCGGCGGGCGTTTCCGCGTAGATAGCCTTTGGCGCCCCCGCAGGGCGTCCCTTTCGAAAGGAACACGAGAGAGATGAGCTCCCGGCTGAAGTGGATCCTCGGCGCCGTCGCCGTCGTCGTGGTCGCCCTGATCGTCGTTGCCTCCATCGCCGGCAAGGACCGGAGCCTGACCCGCGTCACCACCGCGAAGGTCGGGAAATCCGACCTGGTCTCGACCGTGAGCTGCAACGGCCGCGTCCAGGCCAAGACGAAGGTCGAGATCTCCTCCCAGGTCATGGGCCAGATCGTCAACCTCGCCGTCGAGGAGGGGGACCTCGTCAAGAAGGGGGACTTCCTCCTCCAGATCGACAAGGCCCAGTACGACGCGACGACGAAGGCGCAGCAGGCGAACCTCGAGGCCCTCTTCGCCCAGCGCGAGTCGGACCGGGCCACGGTGGAGCAGGCCCGGCGCGACTACGATCGCGAGCGGAAGAATTTCGAGGCGAAGATCACCTCCGAGCAGGTGATGCAGAAGGCCAAGCTCCAGCTCGACGCGGCCGCCGCCTCTCTCAACGCGGTCGAGCGACGGATCGAGCAGGCCCGCGCCCAGCTGCTCGCCAGCAAGGACTCCCTCGGCAAGACGACCCTCGTCGCCCCGATGAACGGCATCGTGACCGCGCGTCCCGTCGAGCAGGGCGAGAACGCCGTCGTCGGGACGATGAACAACCCCGGGACGGTCCTCCTGACGATCTCCGACATGTCGGTCGTCGAGGCGGAGATGGAGGTCGACGAGACCGACATCCCGACCGTCAAGGTGGGGCAGAAGGCGAAGCTGACGCTGGACGCCTGGCCGGACAAGAAGTACGAGGGGGTCGTGACCGAGATCGGCGGCAGCCCGATCACGAAGTCCGCGCTCGGCACCGACGCCACCGCCGTGAACTTCAAGGTCAAGGTCCAGCTGAAAGACCCGCCGCCGACGATCCGCCCCGGCTTTTCCGTCTCGGGCGAGATCGAGACCGACAAGCGCACCGGCGCCCTCGCGATCCCGATCCCGGCGCTCGTCGTCGCCGAGGAGTCCTCGCTCAAGCGGCCCGAGAAGGGGAAGAAGCCGGCCCCGACGCCGACCCCGGCCGCCGCGGACAAGGACAAGAAGAAGGACGTGGAAGGAGTCTTCGTCGTCGACAAGGACGGCAAGGTCGACTTCCGGAAGGTGAAGACCGGGATCACGGCCGAGCTCCAGATCGAGGTCGTCGAGGGGCTGAAGGAGGGGGACGAGATCGTCTCCGGCCCGTTCCGCGCCCTGCGCGCCCTGCGGATCGGCGACCGGGTGAAGATTGACAACAGCGCCGTCCCGAGGGACGAGAAGAGCTCGTAGGCCTCCGATGCTGAACGGGGAGCTCTTCCGCGTCGCCTGGCGGGCCATCAGCGCCCACAAGCTGCGGTCGTTCCTGACGCTCCTCGGGGTCATCATCGGCGTGATGACCGTCGTCGCGGTCGTGTCGGTCATCCAGGGTCTCAACAACTACGTCGCCACGAAGCTCTTCACCCTCTCGCCCGACGTCTACACGATCGAGCGCTTCGGCATCATCACGTCGCGCGACGAGTTCCTCGAGGCGCTCAAGCGCAAGCGGATCCAGAAGAGCGACTTCGAGGCGTTCCAGCGCCTTTCGAGGACCGCCGTCATGGTGGGCGCCCGCTCGGGGACGAGCCGCTCCGTCCGCTCCGGCAGCAAGCGGCTCTCGGACGTGCAGATCTCGGGCGTGACGGCGAACATCGCCGAGCTCTCGAACCTCGACGTCGACCTCGGACGCTTCTTCACCGAGCCGGAGAACGAGAGGCGCGCCTTCGTCGCCGTCATCGGGACGGACGTGCGCGACGAGCTCTTCCCGAGGGTCGACCCGGTCGGGCGGACGATCTCGATCGACGGGATCCCGTTCCGCGTCATCGGCCTCCTCGTCAAGCAGGGCTCCGCCTTCGGGCAGAGCCAGGACAACATCGTCTACGTCCCCCGCGAGGCGCTCGCCAAGGCGTGGGGCACCCGGCGGAACATCTCGATCTACGTCAAGGCCCGGGGCGGCGTGGAGGGGATCCCCGCCTCGATGGACGAGGCGCGCGCCATCTTCCGCGCCCTCCGCAAGACCGCGCCGTCCGGCCCCGACCCGGTCTCCTTCGTCACGGCCGAGGCGATCCAGGTCGTCTGGAGGTCCATCTCGGCCGGCGCCTTCGCCCTCCTCGCCTTCATCAGCAGCATCTCGCTCGTCGTCGGGGCGATCGTGATCGCGAACATCATGCTGGTCTCCGTCGTCGAACGGACGAAGGAGATCGGCATCCGCCTCGCGATCGGGGCGAGGAAGCGCGACATCCGGCGGCAGTTCCTTCTCGAAGCGGCGCTCCTCTCCCTCGGCGGCGGCGCCGTCGGCGTCCTCTTCGGGTGGATCATCTCTTCCCTCATCAACGCCTTCACGCCCCTCCCCACGCTCGTCACGCCGGGCCTGATCACGACCGGCCTCCTCCTCGCCACGCTCACCGGCCTGCTCGCCGGCGTCTTCCCGGCGGTCAAGGCGTCGCGCCTCCCGCCGATCGAGGCCCTTCGCTATGAGTGAGCGCTTCTTCGACGGCCTTCGCCGCACCCTCGGAGAGAACCTCCGTTTCGCCTCCATCGCGCTCCGGGCCCACAAGCTCCGCGCCTTCCTGACGATCGTCGGGATCGTCATCGGCGTCTGGACCGTCATCGCGATGGTCGCGCTCGTGACGGGCTTCAACAGGTCGACGATGGACGCCTTCTCGTCGTTCGGCACGACCCTCGTCCAGTTCCAGAAGTTCGAGCCGCGCTTCTTCGGCGGCGGCCACCGGCCCCCGGAGGAGGAGCGGAACCGGAAGGACCTCACGATCGAGGACGCCGAGGCGATCGCGCGCCTGGCGCCGTCCATCGCCGCCGTGTCGCCCGAGCGCTACCTCTGGGGCGGCTCCAAGGTGAAGGGGAACGGCAAGGAGGCGAACTCGCCCACCGTGACGGGAGGGAACCAGAATTACCTCGTCTGCAACAACTGGACGATGCAGGACGGCCGGAACATCACCGACGTCGACGTCCAGCACGGGACGGACGTCGCCGTCGTCGGGGCCGACGTCGTCAAGTCGCTCTTCGAGGGCAGGGACCCGCTCGGCCAGCCGATCACGATCAACGGGCGGCGGGTCCTGATCGTCGGCGTCCTCGAGAAGAAGGGCTCGCAGATGGGCGACAGTCCCGACAACATCATCATCATTCCGATCACGACCTTCGACGTCTTCTTCCCGCAGATCAGGAACTCGCGGGGCGACACGCTGCACATCGCCACGATCCCGAAGTCCCCGGAGCTGATCCCGGCGGCGATCGAGGAAGGGACGAACATCCTCCGGGCCCGGCGGAAGGTGCCGTTCGACAAGCCGAACGACTTCGCCATCTTCACCGCCGAGAAGATGATCACGCAGATGACCGCGGTGACGAACGCGATCTCCGGCGTCATGGTCTTCATCGC
>CAZNSS010000172.1:0-2050 GCA_964575465.1 uncultured Holophagales bacterium
GAGGGCTCGTTCTCGGCGAGGAGCTTCCCGTTCCGGTCGAGGATGAAGCCGCGCGAGGCGTTGATCGGGACCGAGCGCTGCCGGTTGTTCTCGGCCTGGCGGGCGTACTCGTCCCCCCGGAGGACCTGGTGGACCCAGTAGATCCCGAGGAGGAGCGCGAGGAGGGAGAACGCGCCGACGGCCAGCCGGTCGATCCGGCGGAGGAGGGGTCGGCGGTCTTCGCGGGCGCTCGCGGGCATCTGGGGCTCCGACTATGCCAGCTTCCGCCGGCGGCGGGCCGCGCGCGCTTCCTTCCAGGGGTAGCGGACGAGCGCCTGGAGGAGGGCGGCGAGGAGGCCCGTCCCGGCGGCCCGGAGCGCGAGCGAGAGGGGGTTGGGGAGGAGCGGCTCCCCCCGGAGGACCCAGAGGAGCCCGGCGATGACGAGGCTGTCGAGGGCGACCGCCGCCCAGACGAGGATCCCGAGCATGACCGGCTTCTCGACGAGGGCGCGCGCGCCGACGGCCGCCATCAGGTAGGCGAGGAGCACCTTCGAAAAGGCGTTCAGGCCGTAGAGGCGGCCCGGGGAGGTGAGGGCGTCCTGGACGAGTCCGGCGAGGAGCCCGGTCAGCATCGCCGGGATCGCGTGCCCCCGGCGCGCCACCGAGCCGACGGGAAGCAGGAAGAGGTCGGGCGGGTGAGGGAGCCGGACCACGCCGAGGATCAGCGTCCCGATCGCCGCGAGCAGGACGCCGAGGAGGGCGGTCACGGGGCCGGGCGCGCCGCGGTCGGCGAGCCGGACGGGGGCGCGGGCACGTCGGCTCGGACGGGAGGAAAGACGAAGACGAGGGGCTCGCGCATCGGGTCGGCCGCGACCGCGACGGGGAGCTCGAGGAAGAGTGAGGCGCCGGGGCGCCTGACGGCCGCGATCTTCCCGACGACGAGGCCGCGCGGGTAGATGCCGTCCGTGCCGGAGGTGATGACCTCGTCGTCGACGGCGACGTCGGCGATGGCGGGGACGTATTGCAGATTCGCCCCCGAGGCGCCGTCGCCGCGTGCCACCGCGGCGCGGCCGGTCCTCGGAAGGAGGATTCCCGTCGCGGCGGTCCGGTCGGAGAGGAGCTGGATGCGGGCGACGCGGTCTCCCGCCGCCACGACGCGCCCGAGGAGGCCGGCCTCGCCGACGACGGCACCTCCGGGCTCGACACCGTCGGCGCGGCCGCGGTCGAGGAGGGCCGACTGGAAGGGCCCGGCCGTCTCGACGACGACGATCCGCGCGGGACGGGTCCCCTCCGGGGGCGACGGGACGGCCCCGAGCAGCCGGACGAGCCGGTCGCGCTCGAGCCCGGCCTCGCGCAGGGCGTGGAGCCTCACCTCGAGGCTCGTGACACGCGCCCGGAGGGAGTCGTTCTCGGCCCGGAGAGCGGCGAGGCTCGAGAAGCGCTCCCTCACCGAGAGGGCGGAGGAGCGCATCCCCGCCGTCGTGCGGACCAGGATCGAGGACCCGTCGAGGAGCCACTCCTCGGCGAGGGTCGCTCTCCCGGTCCTCCTCACCTGCAGGGAGAGGAGGACCACGCAGCTGCCCAGGAGCGCCGCCAGGACGAGCGCCGGCCTTGCGGGGGAGAGCGGCGCGGCCACGGGGGCCTCAGTCGACGGAGATCTTCCGGAGCAGGTCGACGTCCGCGAGCATCGCGCCCGTGCCGAGCGCGACCGAGTCGAGCGGCAGCTCGGCGATCGTGATCGGAAGGCCGGTCTCCTCGCGCAGGCGCCGGTCGAGGTTCTTCAGGAGCGAGCCGCCGCCCGTGAGGACGATCCCCTTGTCCATGATGTCGGCCGAGAGCTCGGGGGGCGTCTTCTCGAGGGCGACGCGGACGGCGTCGACGAGGATCCCGACCGTCTCCGCGAGCGCCTCGCGCACCTCGGCGTCGGTGAGGGTGAGCGTCTTCGGGATCCCCTCGACGAGGTCGCGCCCCTTGATCTCCATGGTGATCGGCTCGTCGAGCGGGAAGGCCGAGCCGATCTCGATCTTGATCTGCTCCGCGGTCCGCTCGCCGATGAGGAGGTTGTACTTCC
>CAZNSS010000172.1:2150-7610 GCA_964575465.1 uncultured Holophagales bacterium
CACGAACGGCGAGCGGCCGTTCGCCTTCTTGATGAAGTAGTCGAGCATCTTCTCGGTGATCTCGAAGTCGGCGATGACGCCGTCCTTCATCGGGCGGATGGCGACGATGTTTCCGGGTGTCCGGCCGAGCATCTCCTTGGCGGCGCCCCCGACGGCCTCGACCTTGTTGGTGACGCGGTTGACGGCGACGATGGAAGGCTCGCGGACGACGATGCCCCGGCCTTCGGCGAACACGAGGGTGTTCGCCGTGCCGAGGTCGACGGCGAGGTCGGAGGAGAACCAGGAGAAGAGTGAGCGGAGACCCACGGGACGTTCCTTTCCGGGTTTCGGGCGCCCGAGGGCGCGGTTCAGAGCCTAATAGACCTCGATCATGACCGTTTCGCGACGAAGGGTCTCGTTGCCGGCCCCGTCCACCGCGCGCACCGTGATGATGTTGACCCCCTCCCTCTCGAAGGAGACGACCTTCTTGAACGCCCCCGTGGCGTCGACGTCGGCGGGCTCGCCGTTGACCGAGACCACCGAGCCCGGCTCGGAGCGACCCATCAGGATGACGAGCGTCCCGTTCACCTGCGGGCGCGTGAGGACGAGCTCGGGAGGGACGGTGTCGGGACCCCCGGGTTGCTGGCCCCCCGCGAGGACCTTGAAGCGGCGCGTCAGGGACCACTCGGAGACGACGCCTCCCTTCCCGAGCGTGGCGACGCGCCAGTAGAAGGCCCCCTGCTCCGTCACGCTGACGACCGCTTCCGGGCGGGGACGGTCGTCGACGATGACGATCGAGTCGGGGATGAAGAGGCGGCTCCGCGCGATCTGGAGGCGATAGCGGCTCGCGTCCGCGACCGAGGTCCACTTGAGCGTCACCGCCTCGTGCCGGTTCAGGTCGTAGACGGCGGTGTCGTCCGGGGCGATCGCGCGGGGCGGGTCGGGGAGCTTCGTCTTCTCCCCGAGGCCCCCGGCCCCGAGGCGGGCCACGACGCGCTCGCGATCGCCGAGGGTGACGGAACCGGACTGCGTGGAGAGCGTGACCCTGCCCCGGTAGGCGGAGATCCCGGTCGTCTTCGAGGGGTCGACGTCGACGCCTACGGTGGAGCGGGAAGCGATGTTGGCCGTGGCCGCGTCGGTCTTCACGATGGAGCGGGACCCCTCGCCGGTGTCGATGTCGACGGTCCCGACGATGAACTTGATCTCCGACTGCCGCTTCGGCTCCCCCTCGCCGGCCCCGGCGATCGCCTGGCCGCGGTGGACCTCGAAGAGCGTCTCCGGCTTGATCCGGTAGAAGGTCCCGTCGACCGCCATGACCTCCGCGAGGCCGTTGGCGCCGGTCTTCAGGAAGTCTCCCTCGTAGAGCTTCATCCCGACGCGGGCCGCCTCCCAGGTGGCGCGGCTCGCGCGCTGGATCTCGACGCGCCCTCCGAGCTCCATGATGGCGGCGTCGTGGCGCATCGTCCCGGTGCCGGAGGCGATCCGCAGCGCGAGCTGGCGCGCCGCGACCGCCTCCTTCAGCGCCTCGGGATAGCGGGCGGCGGCGTAGGCGGAGCGGGCCGCCTCGAGCTTCTCGGCGGCGGCGGCGATCTCCTCGCGGGCGCGGGCGGCGCCGGGAGCCGTCTTCCCCCTGGCGAGGAGCTCTTCGGCCGCGGCGATCTCGCTCCGCGCCTTCCCCGCGACGTCCTCGCCGCGGTGGAGCAGCCAGTAGACCCCGACGGACACGAGAACAGCTGCCCCGACGAGGAGCAGGAACCACCGCCAGAGGGTCTCCTTGGAGACGTAGTACCAGTCGAGCTCGACCTCGAACCGGCGCCCGTCCTTCTTTCCCACCATAACCTTCGCGTCTTCAGCCGGTTACCGGCGAATGGCCGTTTATACCACGGTGGCAGCCTCGCCTTGTCGGGCCGGACTCCCCGCGCTATCCTCCTGCGCTTGCGGCGCCGGGTGCCGGCACCGACTTCGGAGAGGGAATGCTCAAAACGTTCAGGGAAAACTTCAAGCACCTCAAGTGGGTCCTGTGGCTCGTCATCGCGATCTTCGTGATCTTCGTCTTCGTCGACTGGGGGATGGGGTCGGCGGGCGGCGGTAGGAGCAGCGTGGACTTCGCGGCGAAGGTCGGCTCCTCGAAGATCACCGAGCCGGAGTTCCGGCGGGAGTACGTCCAGGCCGAGGAGCGCTACCGGCAGATGTACGGGCAGAACTTCAGCCCGGAGCTCGCCCGCGCCATGAACCTCCCCTCCCAGGTGCTGAATTCCCTCGTCGACCGGCGGCTCCTCCGGGCGGAGGCGAACCGCCTCGGGCTCTCCGTTTCCGACGAGGAGGTCACCGCCCGGATCCTCCGGATGCGGGACCAGCAGGGGAACCTCCTCTTCGTCAAGGACGGGGTCTTCGTGGGAGAGGTGACCTACCGGCGGATGCTCGCCGGCGCGAACCTGAGCCCCGAGGGCTTCGAGGCCGACACGCGCGAGCAGGTGCTCATGGAGAAGCTGAACCGCTTCGTCAGCGCGTCGGCTTTCGTCGGCGAGGACGAGCTGAAGGCCGAGTTCGAAGGGCGGACGGTCAAGGCGAAGGTCGCCTACGCCCTCGTCCCGGCCCCGGCCGTCGCTCCCGAATCGATCTCCGACGCCGAGGCCGAGGCGCACTTCAGGAAGAGCCCGGCGACGTACCAGCTCCCCGAGCGCCGAAAGGGAAAGTACCTCCTCGTCGAGAGCGCGCAGCTCCGGGCGGAAGCGGCCCGGAAGGTCACGGACGCCGACGTCGCCGCCGAGTACTCGAAGAACCTCGACTCCTACCGCAAGGGCGAGGAGGTCACGGTCCGGCACGTCCTCTACAAGGCCGACGGGACGCCGGCTGCCGACGCGGCCGCGCGGGCGAAGGCGGAGTCCGCCGTCAGGCGGCTCAAGGCGGGCGCCGACTTCGCGGCCCTTGCGAAGGCCGAGTCGGAGGACCCGGGCTCGAAGGCCTCCGGCGGCGAGCTCGGAGCCGTCTCCCGCGGGAAGATGGTCAAGGAGTTCGAGGACGCCGCCTTCGGCGCGGCCCAGGGCGAGATCGTCGGCCCGGTGAAGACGCCGTTCGGGTTCCACGTCCTCCAGGTGACCGGCAGGACCGCCGAGCGCGTCCAGCCGCTCTTCGAGGTCGCCTCCTCGATCCGCGCGCGCCTCGAGGAGGCCCGGGCGGGGGACGAGGCCCGGCGCCTCGCCCGCGAGCTCGCCGACAGGGTCGTCAAGCTCGGCAAGAAGCCCTCCGACGACGACCTCCGCAAGCTGACGCGGCCGGGCGTGACGTTCAACGAGACCGAGCTCCTCGGCCGCGCCGACGTCCCCGCCGGCATCGGTCCGAACCAGGCCTTCATGCAGCTCCTGTTCGACCTTCCGCTGGGCGAGGTCTCCGAGCCGGTCGCCACGGCGCGCGGCGAGGCGATCGTGAAGCCCGTCGAGGTGAAGCCCGCCGGCCCGGCAACTTTCGCCGACGTGAAGGCCCGCGTGAAGGCGGACCTCGTCGGGAAGAAGCAGGAAGAGCTCGCCCTCGCCTCGGCCCGTTCCGCGATGGGGTCGGGCGCGACGGTCGAGGACGCCGCGAAGGCTGCGGGCGTCAAGGTGGAGACCCCCGAGGCCTTCCCGAAGGCCGGCCCGGTACCGGGCATCGGCGCCTCGAAGGCGTTCCTCGACGCGGCCTTCTCGGCCGCGGTCGGCGAGACGAAGGGACCGATCTGGGTCGCCGGCCGGGGCGCCGCGATCTTCCGCGTCCTGGAGGTCACGCCCTTCGACGCGGCCGCCTTCGAGAAGCAGAAGGCGGACGAGACGGAACGGCTGCGCCAGCAGAAGGCCGGGCGGCTCTTCCAGTCGCTCGTCCAGAGGCTCCGCACCGACTCGCGCATCGAGGTCAACCGGGAGCTCCTCGCCCGCTTCTCCGGCCAGGCCTGATCCCGACGTGATCGGGCGCCTCTCGGGAATCGTCCTGGAGAAGCGGCCCGACCGGGCCCTCGTCGACGCCTCGGGCGTCGGCTACGACGTCCACGTCCCGCTCGGCACTTTCGCCGCGCTCCCCGCCGTCGGGGAGCGCGCGAGCCTGCACGTCCACACGCACGTCCGCGAGGACGCGATCCTCCTGTTCGGCTTCGCGACGGCCGAGGAGAAGGCGCTCTTCGAGAGGCTCATCACGGTCGCGGGGATCGGACCGAAGCTCGCCCTGGCCGTCCTCTCCGGCCTCCCGCTCCCCGAGCTCGTCGGGGCGATCGCCGCCCAGAACGTGAAGCGGCTCTCGTCGATCCCGGGCGTCGGCAGGAAGCTGGCCGAGCGGCTCGGCGTCGAGCTGAAGGACAAGGTCGCCGGGATCCTCCCGGGCGGGCCGGCCCCTTCGCCCGAGCCGGGGACCGGCCTCGGCGGCCTCCTCGAGGACGCCGTCGGAGCCCTCCTGAACCTCGGGTACAAGAAGCCCCAGGCCGAGGCCGCGGTGAAGGCGGCGAGCGAAACCGCCGTGGCGGACCTGTCGGCGCTCCTCTCGACGGCGCTCCGGCTCCTCTCGCGCTGAGGCGGAGGGAGGGACGATGGACGAACGCCTCCTCGCGGGCGACCCGTTGCCCGAAGAGCGCGAGCCGGACGCGACGCTCCGGCCGAGGGCTCTCGGCGAGTTCATCGGGCAGTCGAAGCTGAAGGAGACGCTCGGCGTCTTCCTGACCGCCGCCAGGAGGCGCCGCGAGCCTCTCGACCACGTCCTCCTCTTCGGGCCCCCGGGGCTCGGGAAGACGACGCTCGCGCACATCATCGCGCGCGAGATGGGAGCGCAGATCCGCGTCACGGCCGGGCCGGTCCTCGAGAAGGCGGGCGACCTGGCCGCGATCCTGACGAACCTCGGCCCCGGCGACGTCCTCTTCATCGACGAGATCCACCGCGTCCCGCCGGCCGTCGAGGAGATCCTCTACCCCGCGCTCGAGGACGGGAAGCTCGACCTCGTCATCGGCAGCGGACCCGCGGCGCGCACCGTGGAGCTGCGCCTCCAGCCCTTCACCCTCGTCGGCGCGACGACGCGCGCCGGCCTCCTCTCGACGCCCCTCACGGCGCGATTCGGGATCACGCACCGGCTCGACTACTACGACACGGCGGCCCTGAAGACGATCGTCCTCCGCTCGGCGGAGATCCTCGGCTGCCCGATCGACGAGGACGGCGCGGGCGAGATCGCGCGGCGGAGCCGCGGGACGCCCCGCATCGCGAACCGGCTCCTGCGGCGCGTCCGCGACTTCGTCGAGGTGGCGGGCGAGAGCCGGATCTCGGCCGCGGGCGCACGCTCCTCTCTCGACCGGCTCGAGGTCGACCACTTCGGCCTCGACGAGCTCGACCGGCGGATCCTCGGGACGATCGTCGAGCGGTTCGGCGGCGGGCCGGTGGGGCTCTCGGCGCTCGCCCACTCGCTCGGCGAGGACAAGGGGACGCTCGAGGACCTCTACGAGCCGTTCCTCCTCCAGTCGGGCTTCCTGACGCG
>CAZNSS010000173.1:0-7579 GCA_964575465.1 uncultured Holophagales bacterium
CCCGCGGGATCCCGCGGGCCCCGAGGGACCGCAGCCGGCCGCTCCCGAGGTCGACGAGCGACCACCTCCATTCGTCCGTACGGGAATCCCGGGCGAGGCCGACCGCCAGGAACCCCTTCGCGGGCTCGAACCCGAACCGGACCCGCGCCGTGCCGGCAGGGAGCGCGATCTCGGAGAGGCGCGACCCGTCGGGAGAGAGGAGGACGAGGCGGCGCCCCTCGGGGACGGGCTCGGCGACGACGGCCCTCCCGTCGGCGAGGAAGGTCCCCAGCGGCCGTCCCTCCTCGCCCGAGCCGTCGATCGACGCGAGGACGTGTCCCGTCGAGGCGTCGAGGAGGCGCGCGCCGCGTGCGGCGCCCAGACCGAGGGCGAGGACGCGGGAGAAGTCGGGGCTCGGGAGGAGGCTGTAGAAGGGGCGCGGCTCGGTCCCCTCGCTCTTCCTCGGGGGAACCGGGATGGAAGAGACCGGGTAGCGCGCGAGGGTCGTCACCGATTTCGCTCCCACGTTCAGCGCCGCCGCCTCGGGGTCGTCGACGGCGTTCGCCGGGAGGGTCGACCCGTCCGGCCCCTTGCTCCAGTTCCGTCGCGGGTGGAGCCGGACCGAATCCGGCGAGGCGAAGTGCGGCTCGTACGTCCAGGCGGATGTGGGCACGCGCGCCGAGGCGAGGAGGCGGAAGGACGGGAGCTCGACGACCCGGCAGATCCCGCCCGAGACGACGGCGAGGCGGCGGCCGTCGGCCGTCAGGTCGACCCCCGCAGGCCAGTCGGGGAGGTCGAGCGAGACGTTCTCTCCGCTCTTCAGGTCGGTGGCTTCGAGAACGACCTTCTTTTCCAGGAGATCGGCGCCGTGCACGCGGACCGCGCGCGATCCGTCCGCCGAGGCGGTCGCCATCCAGCCTTCCGGCTGGAGAACGCTTCGCCCCGTCCGCAGGTTCAGGAGGTAGAAGGAGCTCCCCCCTCCGTCCTTCCGGGCCGAGCCCTCGACGAAGATCCACTCCCCGCCCGGGCCGGCGGGCTCCGCCGACGCGCGGACCAGCCGTGCGACTCCCGGGTCGATCGTCCGTTCGGCCCAGAGCGAGCCCGCGGCGAGGGCCGCCAGGAGGACGCCCCAGAGCGCGAGCGACTGTGCGCCGTGGCCGCGCCGCGCGTCGGTCCGGCCGGCGACCACCTGCGCGAGCGTCGCGGCGAGGAGCGCCACGAGGAGAACGCCGACGGAGACGACGGCCCACGAGGGCTCCGGCCCGTGACCGTAGCGCATCAGCCTTCGACCGATGACGAAGACGAGCGCGGGGACCGCGACCACGAGGACGAGGTCGACGACGAGCCACGGCGAGCGCGAGCGGAGCGCGACGGAGCCGACCCAGGCGAGGAGGAAGAAGGGGACCGCGCAGAGGAGGATGGCCCGGAGGACCACGCTGTCGAGGCTCATCCCGGGCAGCCCCGGGAACGCCCCGCTCGCCGCGGACGCCGGGAGGAAGACGATCAGCTCGGCGAGGAGGACGAGCGCGAGGCCGCCGACGAGCTTTCCGCCCCAGACGACGGCGGCGGGGATGGGCCGCGAGAAGTGGAACGACAGGCGCCGCTCCGCGAGCTCGCGCCCCACGACCGAGGCGCCGACGAGAAGGCTCCCGCCGAGGCCGAAGGCGCTGGCGAGGATCAGCGCCGTGATTCCTCGGGAGAGGCCGGCCTGGTCGGCCGGCACCCCCGGGAGGAACGGCACGAGGAAGGGGACGACGGCGGCGGCCGCGGCCGCCACGAGAACGAAGCGCCGCTCCGCGACCTCGCGGAGCGCGACGGCGGCGAAAGCCTTCATCGGGTTTCTCCCTTCCCCTCGCCGGCGACCGCGAGGAAGACCTCTTCGAGCGAGAGGGGCGAGGCCTCGGCGTCGACGATGCCGTCCCTGCCGGCGAAGCGGGCGAAGCGCTCGTCGGTGAAGCCGGAAACGACCGCCTCGATCCCCCAGCCGCGCACCTTCGCGCGGAGAGGCTCCATCTCGTCCAGCTCGTCTCCGAAGCCGGTGCGGCTCTCCGTGACCTCGCTCCGGTAGCGGACGGCTCGGAAGCGGGACTTGAGCGCCTCCGTCTCCTCGCAGAGGAGAAGGCGGCCGTCCCTCAGCACGCCCACGCGGTCCGCGATCCGTTCCACCCCGGCGAGGTCGTGCGTCGTCAGGACGACCGTCGTGCCGCGGTCGGCCAGCTCGGCCACGATCTCGTCGAAGAAGGCGTGGCGGGCGACCGGGTCGAGGCCGAGCGTCGGGTCGTCGAGGACGAGGAGCTCGGGGGAGGCCGCCAGGGCCAGCGAGAGCTGCGTGAGCCCCTTCTGCCCCTTCGAGAGCCGGCCGAACGCCGTCGACCGCGGGACTCCGAAGCGCGCGAGCCGGGAGTCGTAGCCCTCGCCGTCCCACGAGGGGTAAAGGCGCGCGCAGAAGGCGCCGAGCTGCCGGGGCGTCATCTCGCGCGGGGCGTCGGGCTCCTCCGGGACGACGCCGACGCGTTCCATCAGCCTCGCGCGCCGCGCCCACGGGTCCTCTCCGAGAAGCTCGGTCCGGCCCGACTCCGGCTTCTGCCAGCCGAGGAGGCAGCGGACGAGCGACGACTTCCCCGAGCCGTTCCGGCCGAGGAGCGCGAAGACGGATCCCTTCGGGACGTCGAAGGAGACCCCGTCGACGGCCGTGAGGCGCCCGTAGCGGACGGTCAGCCGGTCGGCGCGGGCCGCGGCGGGTTCGCTCACTTCTTCTCTCCTTCGTTTCCGGGGGCGAGGCGCGCGAATGCGGCGTGGAGGGCATTTCCCGCCTCGTCCTTCGAGGCGCCGACGGTGACCGCCGTCGAGGCGTAGCGGAGAGCCCCCTCGGCGAGGGCACGGCCCCGCTCGGCCTTCGGGAGCGTCGGGATCCCGTCCGCCACGAACGTCCCCTCGCCGCGCTTGACGGTCAGGAGGCCCGCGTCGACGAGCCGCTGGTAGGCCCTCACGACGGTGGCGGGGTTGACCTGCAGGTCGCGGGCGAGGTCGCGGACGGAGGGGACCGGCGCGCCCGGCTTCAGGGCGCCGGAGGCGACGAGGCGCCTCATCCCCTCCTCGATCTGCTTCCAGATCGGCACGGCGTCGCGCGGGTCGACGTGGAGGCCGCGGGAGTTCAAGGGGTCCGCCTGGCGCTTCGGTGTATCACAACACCAATACACTAGGGCCGGGTTCGGGAGGTTGTCAAGGGCGGCGGGGAAGAAAGCACGGGGTGTCCTGCCGGGACGGGGGACGGGGGCGAGGCAGAATCCCGGCATGGCGCGCCCTTCCCGCCTCCTCATCGCTCTCCGGACCGAGCTCTCGGCCCTCGGCGACCCGGAGCGCGCGCGCGGCGCGCAGGCCTACATGAAGTCGTCGATGCCGTTCCACGGCGTCGGGGCGGTCCCGCTCCGCGCGGGCTGCCGGCGCCTCTTCGCGGGGCTCGAGCTCCCCGACCCCGCCTCGTTCCGGCAGGAGGTCCTCGGGCTCTTCCGCGGGGCGCGGTACCGGGAGGAGATGTACGCCGCCGTGGAGCTCGCGCGGCTGAAGCGGGCGGCGCCGCACCGCGACCTCGCGTTCCTCCCCGTCTGCGAGGAGCTGGTCGTGACGGGCGCCTGGTGGGACGTCGTCGACGCGGTCGCGCCGCACCTCCTGGGAGAGCTCCTCCGGAATGAGCCACGGGAAATGCGCCGGGAGATGCTCGCGTGGGCGCGCTGCGACGACCTCTGGAAGAGGCGGTCGGCGATCCTCTGCCAGCTCGGCTTCCGGGAGGAGACCGACGTCGCCCTGCTTCGCGCATGCATCGAGCCCTCTCTCGACTCGAAGGAGTTCTTCCTCCGGAAGGCGATCGGCTGGGCGCTCCGCCAGTACGCGCGGACCGACCCGGGCGAGGTGCGACGGTACGTGAAGGAGCACGCGGCCCGCCTCTCCGGCCTCTCGCGCCGGGAGGCGACGAAGCACCTCGGCTGAGGCCGGGAGAACGGCCCTGCTGGAGGGCTCCTCCGACCCGCCAGACTACCGCGCCTCGATCTCGACCTCCACGCGCCGGCCCAGCTTCAGGCCGTCGACGCTCGCGAGGGACACCTTCACGAGGAGGACGCGCGTGTCGGTCGGGCGGGCCGGGTCCTGGGGCTTGATCTTCCGGCCCGTCACCGCGTCGGGGATCTCCTCGACGGTTCCCTGCCACGTCTCCGCCGCCCCCTCGGTCCGCACGAGGACGGGGGCGCCGAGACGGACCTTTCCCGTGTCGGCCTCGTCCACCTCGACCTCCAGCCTGAGCCGGTCGATGTCGGCGATCGTCGCGACGCGCGCGCCCCGCTCGAGCGTCTCGCCGGTCGAGACGTGCTTCGCGAGGACGACTCCGGAGATCGGCGCGGTGACCCGCGACTTCGCGATCCGCGCGGAGAGGGCGTCGACCTGGGCCCTTGCGGTCTCGCGCCGGGCCCGGGCGGCGTCGCGGTCGCGCTCGGCCCTGTCGACCGCCTGCCTCGTGCCGACCTTTCCCTCGAAGAGCTGGCGGGCGCGGACGATCTCGGCCTCGGCGAGCCTCAGGTCGGCCTCGGCCTCGGTCACGCGGGCCTTCGCTTCGGCCTGCGCGGCCCGCTCCTCGGTCACGTCGATCTCGGCGAGGAGGTCCCCCTTCCTCACGCGCTGCTTCTCCTCCACCGCGACGCGCTCGACGCGGCCGGGGAAGTCGGTGCCGACGACGACCTCGCGGCCGGGGTAGGTCGAGACGCGGCCCTCGGCGACGACGCGGGAGGCGGTCGCCGGGACGGCGAGGGGTCGCGCCGAGCCGGAAGGAGTCGCGTCCGCGGCGTGGCGGGCCGCGAACACCCCCGCCGCGAGGAACGCGACGCCGGGGATGGCGAACGTGAGGAGCTGCTTCGTGTTCATGGCGTCTCTCCGTGCGGAGCTTCAGGCGGCGAGGAGGCCGTCGTGGATGACGGCGACGCGGTCGGCGATGGAGCGGACCTTCGGGTCGTGGGTGACGATGACGAGCGCGCGGTTCTCCCGCTTCGCGAGGTCGCGGAACATCTCGAGGACCTGCTGGCCGACCTGGGAGTCGAGGTTCGCGGTCGGCTCGTCGGCGAGGAGGAGCGGCGGCGCGCCGGCCAGGGCGCGCGCGATGGCGACGCGCTGCTTCTGCCCGCCGGAGAGGTCCCGCGGGAGGAACGCCTTCCGGTCGGCGAGGCCGACGGCGTCGAGGACCCGCTCGGCCTCCTTCCGCGCCGCAGACCCCTTCACGCCGCGGACGTTGAGCGAGTACTCCACGTTCTCGACGGCCGAGAGGGCGGGGAAGAGGTTGAACTGCTGGAAGACGAAGCCGATCGACCTCCGCCGGATCGCCGGGAGGTCGCCGGGGCGGGAGAGGTCCACCTCGCGGCCGTCGACGACGACCTGGCCCTCGGTGGGAGTCAGGATGCAGCCGAGGATCGAGAGGAACGTCGTCTTCCCGGAGCCCGACGGCCCCTCGAGCGAGACGATCTCGCCCCTCCTCGCGTCGAGGGAGACCCCCTTGAGGACCTCGACGGTCTGCTTCCCTTCGGTGAAGCGCTTGACGACGTTCCGGGACGTGAGGACGGTCATCGGAGACTCCTTGCAGAAGGCCCCGCTTCGGGGCCGCTCGAGAACGGTCTGTCGCGGGCTCAGCCGCGGAAGACGAGGGCCGGGTCGAGGGCGGCGACCTTCCGGAACGACACCATCGACGCGGCGAGGCAGAGGAGGACGGTTCCCACGAGGACGATCGCCCCGAAGTCGGGCGTGATGATCAGCTTCAGGCCGGCCTTCTCCATCCCCGGCCCGGCGGCAAGGGCGAAGACGGCCCCGACGGCGAACCCGAGGACGGCGGCGATGACCGACTGCTCGGCGAGGATCCGGTAGATGTCCCGGTTGCTCCCGCCGATCGCCTTCACCGTCCCGAACTCCTTCAGGTGCTCCATCGTCGAGGTGTAGAGCGTGAGCGCCACGACGACGACGCCGACGAGGACGCCGAGGAAGACGGTGAGGTACATGTTCAGGCCGATGCCGGTGTTGGCGACCCAGTAGGCGCGCGAGCGCTTCGCCCACTCGGCCCTCGTGAAGACGTCGTTGTAGGGGAGCCGGCGCGAGATCTCGGCACGGACGGCCGCGGCGTCGGCGCCGGGGGCCAGCTTCACGAGGACGTAGGTCGTCTTCCCGCGCAGGGCCTGGTACGAGAGCTCCTGCGCGAGGGCGGTGTCCATGAAGGCGATCGGCGTCGTCGTGAAGGAGCGGGCCGCGTCGGTCCGGCCGATGATCTTCAGCCGCCGCTCGGAGACCTCGCGGTATTCCCCGACCGAGAAGGGGCCGTAGCGGCGCGTCGCCGAGTCGTCGAGGAAGAAGAAGTCGCCGCGGGGGAGGTCCTCGAGACGCCCCTCCTTCACGCTCCACGGGAGGTTCCAGGCGCCGAAGTCCTCGAGGGCGTAGACGAGCGTCCCCTCCTGGGCGCCGGTCGGGAGGCTCAGCTGCATGAACCAGACGATCAGGTTGTCGGCGCGCGCGACACCAGGGACCGAGCGGACCCGCTGGACGTACGTCTCGGGAAAGGTGTGGGCGAAGTCGACGTTCGGGGTGTTCCGCGACGTGACCCAGAGGTCGGCGCCGATGTTCTCGATCGTGACCGAGGCGTTCTCGAGGAGGCCGAGGAAGAGGCCGACCTGGACGAACACGAGGGTGACGGCGAAGGCGACGCCGGCGATCGTGATGACGAAGCGCAGCCTGTCGTGGAAGAGGTTCCGGCGGGCGAGGGAGACCATGGCTCAGCCCTCCCGGGAGATGCCGCGGCTGAACGACTCGACGACGAGCGTGACGGTCTTCCTGAGCGGCTTCCAGTCGATCCAGCCGTCGGTCCCCTTCGCCACGTGGAGCGAGACGACGCCGTGGACGCCCGCCCAGGCCGCCTGGGCGACGAGGTGCGGGTCCTTCAGCTCGGGGCGGAGGAGCCCCTTCTCGATCGCCTCGGCGACCGTCGCGACGAGGAAAGCGTACGCGTCCCCTTCCGGGTTCCCCTTCCGCTTCGCCGTCTCCTCCTCGTCCTTGACGTCGCCCGGGTGGGGCGTCATGAACATGAGGCGGTAGTGGTTCGGGTGCTCGAGGGCGAAGTCGGCGTAGGCGAGGCCGACCTTCTTCAGGCGCTCGAGGGGGTCCGGCTCGCGGGCGATCCTCTGGAAGGCCTTCGCGAGGGAGTCGAAGTCCGAGAGGCAGAGCTCGCGGACGAGGGACTCCTTGTCCTTGAAGTGGAGGTAGATCGCGGTGGGCGAGTACTCGATCGCCTCGGCGATCTTCCGCATCGTGACGGCCTCGTAGCCGTCCCGCGCGAAGAGGTCGCGCGCGGCGTCGAGGATCCGTCCCCTCACCTCTTCCCGTTCCCGCTCCCGTCTCTCCGTGATTCCCATCGCTCTGAACCCTCGTTCCTGAACTTAACGACGTTAAATATGGGAACGGAGTTCCGCCGTGTCAAGGGTCGGGGACGAAAAAAAGCCCCGGCCCGAAGGCCGGGGCGAAAGAAACGCGGGGGGACTCCCCGCGGGGCTGCCGTTAGAAGCGGAGGCCGACCGAGACGCGG
>CAZNSS010000174.1:0-7563 GCA_964575465.1 uncultured Holophagales bacterium
GACGATCACGGGCGGAACCGGGACGGCGGCAATCACGTTCGACGCCGCCGCGACGGGCCCCGTGCAGCTGACGGTGACGGTGACGACGGCGGCCGGGTGCTCGGCGAACGGCTCGACGAACGTCACGGTCAACCCGCTGCCGGTGGCGACGATCACGGCGCCCGCGGCGGTCTGCACGAGCTCGACGGGGCACGCGGCGAGCGTTCCGGACGCGGGCGCGGGGGCGACGTACGCGTGGGGAATCACGAACGGGACGATCACCGCCGGGGCCGGCACGGCCTCGATCTCCTTCGATGCCCTGACGACGAGCCCCGTCCAGCTCACGGTCACCGTGACGACGGCGGCGGGGTGCTCGGCGAACGGAAGCCGGAACGTCACGATCGACCCGGTGCCGACGCTCCTGCCAGCCGCAGGGTCGGCCTTTTCCGCCACGTACAACACGGCCGGGTTCAGCCAGGCGTTCACCGCCTCGGGCGGAACGGGCCCCTTCATCTACTCGATCTCGCCGGCGACGCCGCCGGCGGGCCTGAGCTTCGTCGGCGGCGTCCTCTCCGGTACCCCCAACGCGACCGGGACCTTTTCCTTCACGGTGACCGCGACGAGCGCCATCGGCTGCGTCACGGCCACGCAGTCGTACACGCTGGCCGTCCGCCCGAACCTCGGGCCGGACTCCTACTCGGGCGTCGGAAACACGCAGCTCTTCGTCACCGGCGTTTCCGGGGCGCCGACGACGCCGGCCGTCCAGAGCGGAACGGCGGCTCTCGCCAACGACACACCGGCTGGCGCCGTCGCCGTCACTGCGGCGACGATCGCGTGCGGAGGTATCGGCGGCTCGCTGACGATCGACGCCTCGGGCCTGTTCGTCTTCACCCCGCCGCTCGCGACGACCGGGACGTCGACCTGCGTCTACACCGCGACGAGCGACTCCGGCGGCACCGGGACTCCCGCGAGCGCCACGGCCACGATCTCCCTCACGCTCACGAACCGCGTCTGGTACGTCAACGGCGCCGCCGGCGCCGGGGACGGCCGGTCGAGTGCCCCCTTCAACACCCTCGCCTCGGCGAGCACGGCGCACGCCGCCGGGGACGTCGTCTTCGTCCACAGCGGAGGGAGCCCCACGACGACACCTGGCGCGATCACGATGAAGGCGACGACGACCCTCTGGGGCCAGGGGACGGCGCTGCCGCTCGTCGGCACGATCGCGATCCAGAACACGGGCGCGACCACCAAGCCGAGCCTCACCGGGACGGTCACCCTCGGCGGGAGCACCGTCACCGTCAGCTCGCTCGACATCGCGACGACAGGCTCGACCGGCCTGACGGACGACCAGGCCGGAGCGATCACGGGAATCACCGTCCAGAACAACGTCACGGTGACGGCCACGAACGCCGCGGCCGTCGTCCTTTCCGACGTGACCGCGAGCGCCTCGGGGATGCTCTTCACCAGCCTCACCTCCTCGGGCAGCGGCACGACCGGCGTCAGCCTGACGAACGTGAACGGGACGTTCACCGCGTCGGGAGGGTCGATTACGAACGCGACCGGGACGGACTTCTTCGTCAGCGGCGGGACGGCGAACGTCACCTACGCCGGAACGGTCACGGACGACGTCGGCACGCTCGTCAACGTCACCGGCACGACCGGCGGCGCGAAGACCTTCACCGGAGCGATCACGGACGGCAACGACGGCGACGGTTCGGGCGTCGCGCTGACCTCGAACACCGGCGCGACGATCACGTTCAGCGGAGGCCTCGTCCTGAGCACGGGCGGGAACCCGGCCTTCACCGCGACGGGCGGCGGGACGGTCAACGTCTGCGACGAGAATCCGTGCGGCGTCTCCGGCTCGAACGGCGCCCTCGTGAACACGCTCACCACGACGACCGGAACGGCCCTCAACGTGGCGAACACGACGATCGGCGCGAGCAACCTCGAGTTCCGGAGCATCTCGTCGAGCGGCGGCTCGAACACGGGGGTCATCCTCGACACGACCGGCTCGACCGGCGGTCTGAAGGTCAAGGGGAACGGGAGCGCCGGATCCGGGGGGACGATCGCCAACAAGACGGGCGCGGACGGGAGCACGACGACGGGTGTCGGGATCTACCTGAACTCGACGGCGAACGTCTCTCTCTCGTGGATGCAGCTCAACGACTTCGAGAACTCCGGAATCGCCGGACGCAGCGTCACGAACTTCGAGCTCCTGAGCAGCGTACTCAACGGCACGATCGGCACCTCGACGGCCCAGGTGGAAGGGCCGATCGCCTTCGGGATCACGAACCCGGGCGGCACCAACGGCCTCCAGGGGACCGGCCTGATCCGCGACACCAAGATCCGCGGCGGGATCGAGCACAACCTCGAGTTCTACAACCAGAGCGGCGCGATGAACCTGACGATCGAGGGAACGTCGGCGCCGGGCACGAGCTCGGGAGCCTGCGAGGTCCGGAACAACTCCGTCGCCGGCGGCTCGGACGGGATCCAGATCGAGATGCAGGGGACCGCGACCGCGACGATCGCGATCCGGCAGTGCTTCTTCGACGACAACAAGTCCCAGCCGGTCCAGGCGGCCGCGAACGACAGCTCGGCGATCGATATCCGGATCGAGGACTCCGTGGTCCGGAGGACCGCGCAGGGCAACGAGGGGTTCATCCTCTCGAACGGCTCCAACGGGGACCTCACGGCTCACGTCCTGCGCAACAACATCGCCGGGATCGGCGGCGCCGCGATCTTCGTCGGCCAGACGCCGGGGAACGCGACCGCCTCGTCGAGCCTGACGGCGGTCATCCAGGGGAACGTCATCGACCACCCGGCGACGGCGACGAACAGCGCGATCCTCGCCTGGTTCACGAGCACGGTCGGGTCGGTCGCGCCCGCGAACGTCCTGATCGACGGGAACACGGTGACGGAGCGCTCGACGATGGGTGTTTCGCGCGGGATCTTCGTGGACACGCCCGACGCGAACACGACGCCGGGCTTCACGGCGACGGTCACGAACAACAGCGTGGCCGTGCTCGACAACGTCGCGGGTGTCAACGGCATCGCCGCCCAGGCGCGGCGGGGGACCGGCTGCTTCGACATAAGGAACAACGCGGTCACGTTCCCGAACGGGATCCCGGGCGGCGTCAACGGTCTTCGCCTGAGACAGGCCGCCCCTGAGCCCGCCAGCCCCGGAGTCGCGAACCTGGAGCAGGGCGTCTCCGGTTCGGCCGTCGCTGCGACGGTCCTGGCGGCGAACAACGGGGCGGCGACGACGGAGGTCTTCGGAACGGCGACCGTCGTCGGCAACAACACCTGCTCTCCGCCGCCATCGTGAGGAATCAGGAGATGATCGTGCCCGGGACCGGAAGGGAGAAGACGCATGGCTGAGCCTTTCCTCAGCGAGATCCGGATCATGAGCTTCGTGTTTGCCCCGAAGGGCTGGGCCCTCTGTAACGGCCAGCTCCTTCCGATCAACCAGAACCAGGCGCTCTTCTCGCTGCTCGGAACGACGTTCGGCGGGGACGGCCGGGTGAACTTCGCTCTCCCCGACCTTCGGGGCCGGACGCCGATCCACGTCGGGAGCGCGCACACGCTCGGAGAGAGGGGCGGAGAGCAGGCCCACACGCTCTCGATCGCCGAGATCCCGACGCACGCCCACGTCCTGCAGGCGTCGTCGGCGAACGGAACGACGGCCGTGCCGGGGGCCACGACCGTCCTGGCCGCCTCGGCGAACTACGAGGCGTACAGAGCGCCGACGAGCCTCGTCGCGACGAGCGCGGCGTCCGTGACGAACGTCGGCGGGAGCCAGGCGCACCTGAACATGCAGCCCTTCCTCACGATCAGCTTCTGCATCGCCCTCCAGGGGATCTTCCCCAGCCCAACCTGAGGAGACGCCTATGGCACAGCCCTACGTCGGTGAGATCCGGATGTTCGCGGGGAACTTCGCCCCCGCGGGCTGGATGTTCTGCGAAGGCCAGCTCCTCCCGATCTCCGAGTACGAAACCCTCTTCCAGCTCATCGGGACGACGTACGGCGGCGACGGAGAGAGCACGTTCGCCCTGCCGGACCTTCGCGGCCGGATTCCGATCCACCAGGGGAACGGCTTCATCCTCGCGGAGACGGGCGGCGCGGAGGAGATCACGCTGACCGTGAACCAGGTCCCGGCGCACTCGCACCCGCTCCTCGCTTCCTCGGACCCGACGCAGGTCCCGAACCCCGCCGGGAACGTCCTCGGAACCCCGCTGACGGCAACGCCATTCATCACCCTGCCGGCGACCGTGAGCCTGTCGCCGCAGTCCGTGACCTCCGTCGGCGGCTCCCAGCCGCACACGAACTTCCAGCCCTACCTCTGCGTGGACTTCATCATCAGCCTCTTCGGCATTTTCCCGTCGCCGACCTGATCGGCAGAAGGAGAGCGCGATGGCCGATCCCTTCGTCGCCGAGATCCGGATCTTCCCCTTCAACTTCGCTCCCAGGGGCTGGGCCTGGTGCGACGGGCAGCTCCTGCCTCTCTCCCAGAACACGGCGCTCTTCTCCCTCCTCGGAACGACCTACGGGGGGAACGGGAAGTCGAACTTCGCCCTCCCCGACCTCCAGGGGCGCGCCCCGATGCACCCGGGGCAGGGACCCGGCCTATCGCTCCACGACCTCGGAGAGACCGGGGGGAGCGAGACCGTCTCGCTCCTGGAGTCGGAGATTCCCTCGCACAGCCACGGGATCCGGGCTGACGCGGCGGACCCGGGGGAGGACCGGACGCCTGCGGGAGAGGTCCTCGCGCGCTCGACGGGCGGGCTTCTCTACGGCAACGCGGCGTCGCTCGTCGCGATGTCGGACGTCGCCCTCGCTCCCGCCGGGGGCGACCAGCCGCACAACAACCTGCAGCCCTACGTCACCTTCTACTTCAACATCGCGCTGCAGGGCGTCTTCCCGCCGCGGACCTGACGGAGAGGGAGAGAGCGGGATGACGGCGGTGGCGGGAGAGCCGGTGACGGCGACGGGGGGCGCGAGGGCCGTGGCCCTTCGCCCCGCGGCGCCGGAGGACCGCGAGCTCCTCTTCCGCGTCTACGCCTCGACCCGCGAGGAGGAGCTGGCACCGGTGCCGTGGCCTCCGGAGGCGAAGGAGACCTTTCTTCGCCAGCAGTTCGACGCGCAGGACGCCTGGTGGCGGACGAACTACGCCGGGGCGACGTTCGACGTCGTCGTCGTCGACGGCCGCGACGCCGGCCGGCTCTACCTCTGGGAGGGGCCGACCGAGGTTCGCATCGTCGACGTCGCCTTGCTCCCGCAGGCGAGGCGCGGCGGCGTCGGGACGGGTCTGCTGCGCGACGTCCGGGCGCGTGCTGCGGCGGCCGGCAAGGCCGTCACGATCCACGTCGAGCGGATGAACCCCGCGCTCGCGCTCTACGAGCGGCTCGGGTTCCGCCTCGTCGAGGACAAGGGGGTCTACCTGTTCCTGTCGTGGAGCGCCGATGCGGTCAGTTGAAGACCGCCTCGTAGCGCATCCGGCCCTCTCGAGGGCCGAGCGGCACGAGGAAGACGGCGTGCGTCCCGAGCGCCGGGTGCGCGAGTTCCCAGGTCTGCTGCGGGAGGATCGGGGCGAGCGGACCGACGAAGACGAGCGAGAAGGGCTCCGTCCGGAAGTCGGGGACGTCCGGACGCGGGGCGCGCGTGCCCTGCGGCTCGACGGCGCCGAGGGTCAGCTCGAGCGTGCCGTCGGGAAACGTGATCGTGAAGACCGTCCCGACGAGGGGCGTGAAATCGTTCAAGGCGAGCGTGTCGGGCACGGCGTCCTCCGCGAGGCGGAAGGATGCCCGGCCACGAGCGTCCCGTCCAGAGTGCGGGGGCGGAGAGTGCGCCGGGGCGGCGTAGACTCGCCGCCGGCCCGCGCGGCGTGAGGAGTGCCATGGAGATCACACGGAAGACGTTCTTCTCGGGCGCCGCGATCGGCCTCGCGACCCTGACGTTCCTGCCGGGAGGCGCCCTCGGCGCGCCGCCGCAAGACGTCGAGGGCGACGCGCGCCTCCTCCGGGACGCCGTCGGCGAGACGTTCTACGCGCGGGGCGCCGGAGGTGTCCTCGTGCCGCTCGGCCTCCAGCGTTCGGTCGACGTGAGGTCGGACGCGAAGTCGGAGCAGTACAGCCTCTACTTCACCGACGACGGGAGGCACTCGCTGACCGAGGGGGCGTGGAGGCTCGAATCGGCGAACGGACGGCGCGTCCACGACGTCTTCCTCGTCCCGGCCGGGACGAACGCGTCGGGCGACCGCCTCTACCGCGCCGACTTCTGCCTCCTCCGCGGCGTCGTCCCCCCTCCACCGCGCCGCTGACGGGGCGTCAGAAGGGACGGACCGCGAAGACCGTCCCTTCCTCGAGGAGGACGTAGAGGCGGCGCTCCGGCCCGGGCGCAAGGTCCGCGATTTCCGGAACGGCCGCCTCCTCGTCCTTCCCGAGGAGGAGAGCGAGGGCGGCGCGGGAGAGGGCCGCGAGGGGTGCCCCGTCGGGGCCGAATCGCGCGACGACCGTGCTTTCGGGTGTCCGGGGAACGGCCGCGACCCAGAGCGCGCCCTCCGCGTCGAACCGGCACGCGGACGGGGCGTCGAGCGCGTCGGCCCCGGCCCCCTTCCTCGATCCGAATGGCACGGGCCCGTCCTGCCCGGCGACGACGAGACGGCGTGCCTCTCCCTCGCGCACGACGGCGTAGAGCGTCCCTCGAGCGTCGGTGTCGAAGGAGAGGACGACGGAGCCTGCGGGCCCGAGCACACGGAGCGAGCCCGGCTTCGCCTCGTCGAACGCGAGGACGCCGTTCCCCGAGGCCGCGCGGAGAACGTCCTTCCCGTCGATCCGGAGCACGGCGACGGGGCGCCCCGCGTCGAGCGTCGAGGGCCGCTCGCGACCGGGGCGCCAGATCTCGACGAGGCGGTCGCCCGTCGAGACGAAGAGGTCCCCGTTTCGCCGCCGGAGAGCCACGCCGACGGGGGGCGAGGAAGGGCGGGCCGCCTCTCCGGGCGGAGACTTCGACGAGAGGACGTGCCGGAGGACCCGCCCCGTGCCGGCGGTCGCGACGTAGAGGCGACCCGACCGGTCGGCGTCGACCGCGACGGCGCGCGCCGCACCCTCGACCGCCTCCGGCGGGTCGACGGCGAGGCCCGAGACCGAGCCGAGGAGGGTCACGAGCGCGACTCCCTCTCCGAGCGGAAGGGGCGAGAGCTCGAACGGAAGGCGGGGCGTCGCCTCGCCCGGGAGGAGGTCGCCAAAGGCGAGAGGCTCGCGGAGCGACACCGGCACGGCCGGGGCGGCGGACCGCTCGGCGTCCTCCTTCCGGGCCGGGGTCACCGACGCGAAGTCGAGCGCGAGACCGCCGAGGAGGAGACCGGAGTCGTTCGTCAGCCGCGCCCGGCCCCGCAGCCGCGAGCCGTCGACGGCGAGGTGCGAGAGGTCGAGGCGGAGCGGGCCCTTCCCGCCCGGGACCTTCAGCGAGAAGGGGCCTGCGGCGAGGACCGCGCCGCTCCCATTGAGGGCCACGGCGAAGGCGAGGCCGCTCGCCGGCGGAGCCGGCGAGGGGAGAGCGGTGACGGCGGAGCCGGCACCGGAAGCG
>CAZNSS010000175.1:0-7557 GCA_964575465.1 uncultured Holophagales bacterium
AACGGTGTCCCACCCGGAGGCGCGGCATGAAGAGGACCCTCTTCTACCTCGCCGTCGTCGCCCTCCTCCTCCTCGCCCACGGAGGCGCCCGGTGACCCGCGCCGAGCTCGAGCGCGACCTCGACGCCGTGACGCGCCACCTAGTCCTCCTGGCCGCCCTCGTCGAGAACCTCGCCTATTCGCTCAGGACGCCCCAGGACGGCCCCGAGCTCGAGGACGACCGTCCCGGGGCGCTGGGCAGAGCGACCGCCACCACGGGGATGGGAAGCGCCGGCGCGGCCCGTAGAACCGCGAACCCGGGAGATTTGCCAGCCACGTTCGAAAGGCGGCCGGACATGGACGCGGCGGAGGCTCGCCAGTGAGCGACGGCCTGCAACTCCTCCTCGACGACGCGCCCCGCCTCGAGACGACGGCGACGCTCGACGGCCCCCGCCTACTCCTCCGGCGGCCGGCGAGGCGCCGCAACCTCTCGGCGCTCCGGCAGGAGGCGCTCGAGGACTTCTATCGGCAGCTGCCTGCGACCGGCGAGAGCCTGCACGTCGTCTCGAACGGAAGGTTCGACTACTTCCACTTCCTCCCCGTGACGCTCCGCCTACTCGGCCGGCCGGCCGCCGAGGTCTACGGCTCCACCTGGACGATGAGCAGGCCGAACGTCCTCGAGCTCTTCGCCCTCCTCGACGCCGGGAAGATCGGGACCGCCGCCATCGTGACCGGCACCTACTTCAAGCGACGGGAGACGGCCGTCGCAAACGCTCTGATTGAAGGCCTGGCCGCTCGAGGACTCCGCTACCGCGCATTCCAGAATCACGCGAAGGTGCTGCTACTCGGAGCGGCGCCCGACTGGATCGTCGTCGAAGGCTCCGCGAACTTCACCGCGAACCCCCGCCTCGAGCAGACCGTCATTACGAACGACGCCGAGCTCTACGGGTTCCACCGCGCCTGGCTCGAGGAAATGTTGGGGGCGGAGTGAGCGAGACGACCGACATCAAGCCGGCCGGCAGGAAGGCGACGCACGCCGAGATCGAGGAGCGCGTGACGACCGTCTACACGCTGGTGATACGGGGAGCGTCCCGAGAGGAAATCCTTCGGTACGGTTCGGAGACGTGGAGCCTCACGACCCGCCAGGTAGAAGACTACCTCGCCCGTGCCACGAAGCGACTCAAGGACCTGGCCGCCTTCATCCGCGAGGAGGAGATCGGCCGCGCCCGCGCCCAGCTGCACGACCTCTACGGCAAGAACCTGAAGGTTCAGGACTACAAGGCCGCCCTCGCCGTCCGCAAGGACCTCAGCGAGTTACTCGGCCTCTACGCCCCGAAGACGGAGAAACATGAGCACACAGGACGCGACGGCGGCCCGCTCGCCCTCCTCGTCGGCCGCCTCGAGGCCGATCCCGAAGAACTTCGACGTCGACTCCTGGCCGAAGCAGAAGCGGCAGAGGGTGACGTCGCTCCTCGCCCGGCTCCGCCCGAGGCCGACTGACCTCATGCGCGCCGCGGGAATGCAGCCCGATCCCTGGCAGCGCGACGCGCTCCTTTCCGACGCCCCGCGCGTCCTCTTCCTGACGACCCGGCAGGCCGGCAAGAGCACGACCGTCGGCGCACTCGCCGCGTTCGAGGCCGTCTTCAAGCCGGGAAGCCTCACGCTCCTCCTCAGCCCGAGCCTCCGACAGTCAGCCGAGCTTGCGAGGAAGGTCTGGACGTTCGACCCGGCCGTCCCGGGCGCCCCGCGTCCCGTCGGCGATTCGGCGCTCCGGCTCGAGCTGGAGAACGGGAGCCGCATCGTCGCCCTCCCCGGGGAGGAGTCCACGATCCGCGGTTTCTCAGGGGTCGACCTCCTCGTCGTCGACGAAGCCGCCCGCGTCCCCGACGCGCTTTACCACGGTGTCAGGCCGATGCTCGCCGTCTCCGGCGGCCGGCTGGTCGCCCTCTCGACGCCGTGGGCAAAGGCCGGCTGGTACCACACCGCCTGGACGAGCTCCGAGCCGTGGGAGCGGTTCCGGGTGACGGCAGCCGACTGCCCGCGCATCCCGGCGCAGTTTCTCGAGGAGGAGCGCCGCGCTCTGCCGCCGGCCGTCTTCGCCCGAGAGTACGAAGCGACCTTCACCGACAGCGAAGACGCCTACTTCCGCGACTCCGACATCGAGCGCGCCCTCTCGTCCTATGTCGAGCCCCTCTTCCCCGAGGTCGCGCCGCTCCTTCCGGCGCCCCTCTTCCTCGAGGAGACAAGATGACCGAGCACTGTATCCGTCACACGGTCGGACTCTCCGTCGGCCCGCCGAGCGACAGCACCGGACTCGTCGTCGTCGAGACGACCGACCGCGAAGACCTCGTCGGCCGGCCTCACCCGTTCATTCCCGACGCGCCCGGCCCCGCCCAGCTGCACGCCGTCCGCCACCTCGAGCGGTTCCCGCCCGGGACGGCCTACGCCGATATCGTCTCCGCCGTGGGGAAGGTCCTCGAGGTCCTCGACGACGCCATGGTCGCCGCCGACACCACGGCCGTCGGCCTCCCCATAGCCGAGCTCCTCCACTGGCCGAAGGCCTGGACGAAGTGCATCGTCCTCACCGCCGGGGAGCGCGACGAGAAGGGCCGCCGGTGTCGCCTCCCGCGCCTCGACGTCGCCGCGACGCTGCAACTCGTCTTGCAGGAAGGCCGTCTCGCCGTCGCCCCCGGGCAGCTGGCCGACGAGCTCGCCCGGGACCTCCGCACCTTCAACCCGCGCCCGTCGGCCGGTGCGGCGTCGGAGCTCGCCTGGCGAGACCGGCCGTCGGATGATCTCGTCTACGCTCTCGCCGTGGCGCTCCTCGAGGCCGAGCGCGGCCCGTCGTTTGTCCGCGTCGTCCCAATCCACCGCCCCCGGATCTTCGCGTTCTGACCATGAGCTACTACGCCGGCCTCGACCTCGCGCAGACGGACGACTACACCGCCGTCGTCGTCCTCGACGCCGCGCAGCCCCGCGCCCGCGCCGTCCTCGTCGAGCGGTTCCGAGGACTGCCCTACACGCAGGCCGTCGACCGCGTCGTCGACCACCTCGCGCCGTTCCGCGACCTCCTCCTCCTCGTCGACTCCACCGGCGTCGGTCGCGCCGTCGTCGACATCCTCCGCCTCAAGGCGCCCTGGCTCCGGCTGGTCCCCGTCCACCTCCACGGCGGGGAGCAGATCCGCCGCGCCCCCGACGGCCTCCACATCCCCAAGCGGACGCTCGCGCAGCCGCTCCGCGCGCTCCTCGCCGCCGGCCGCCTCGAGATCCCCCCCGGCCCGCTTGCCGACGAGCTCCGCCACTTCCACATCAAGCTCGACGCCCGGACGGGACACGACCGCTACGAAGCCAGCACCGGGCACGACGACCTCGTCGTCGCCGCCTCGCTCGCCGCCCTGCCGATCCCGCGCCACCGCGCCTGGACGACCTAGCCGGTGGTCTTTCGCCTCACCGCCGTGCCGTACACCTGCATGGTGAAGTGACTCAGGCCGGCGCCGCTCCGGTCGGTCTCGAAGACCATTCGCACGCCGATGACCGCGTCTCCGCCAAGGGATGCGGCCTGCCGCTTTAACTGCTCGACGCAGACCGTCCAAGCGACGGGGAATGCCTGGAAGTTCGCGGACGAATCCCCGACGACCAGAGCGGAAAGGACCTCAAAGTCGGTCGTCGACTTGACGTTGATTCCGAGCTTCCTGGCCGCCGCGTCTAGCTGGCCGTGCTTATTCGTAGCCAGCGCGTAGACGGGCGCTATTACCGCGAACGGCTCGGAAATCATCGTCGTCGAGACAAGCACCTGCGCGGACGGCACGCGGGTCTTCTCTGCGCTGTACCTGGCGAAGATGACGCCACACTTCGGACACGTGTCTACCCCGTCAGGGGACTGGAACGAGCACTTGGGACAGACGCTCATGATTGGCCCTCACGCTGGGATGTCTCGCTGGCAATGACCGCAGACCGTCGCCTCGACGGGAACCTCCATTCGGCAGGACGGACAGAGCTTCACGGGAGCTTTCTTCTTGGACGCCATGCCCAACGCCATGAAGATGCCCCCGATCCCCATCCAGAGGATGTTCCATCCGGAGAATGCGCCGAGCGTGAAGATCAGGAACCCGAAGACGACGCCGGCCCCGCCCGCGACGGTGAGCTTCGGGCGCGCCGGAGCGACCGTTCGCGACGCCGACGGGCTCGCGGCGGGACGAGGTGATTCCTCCGGCAAGGTGGAGAGAGTACTGGTCGCCTTCCGCGCGGACATTCCGGACAGCACGCTCAGGACGCCGATCCCCAGTATCCCGCCCATCGCAGCGATCCAAAAAGGAACGGGGATGCTTTCGAAAAACCCCGCTGGCTTCGGGGTCGGCGTGGCCGTCGGCGCGGGGGATTCGGGCGGTTCCGTCGGTGTCGGGGCGGCGAACGCCCAGACGTTCACCGTGGGGTACGGGGTCGGTCTCTCGACGGGCGGCGCCACAGCGCGCGGTTCGGGCGCCACCTGCTCGATGACGACCGTGCGGGCGCCCGTGGCGGACGCGAGGGTCTCAGGAGTCGGCGTCGGTGCAGGCGGCGGAGGAGCGTTCGCCGCGTCCGTTGCGCGCTTGCTGGCTTCCTCGTCTATGTCCGAGGCGCGCACCGCGACCAGCGTGCCGGTCTTCAAGGTGAAGCGCGCCTGCGATCCCTTGATCTCGTACGGTTTCGCAAGCGTGTACCGGGTTCCGTCTCTCAGGACGACAACGGACACGCGCGGAGGAGCGGCCTGGGGCTCTGCGGCCGGCGTCCCGGACGCGAGGAGAAAGAGAGCCGCGAGCGAGAGCAGCATCTTCGGAACCCCCGAGAAACGATACTCCCCGGGTCGTAGTCGAGGGGACCCCAGAGCCACAGTTCTGGAATGGCGTGACACTCCCGCCTCTCGTAGTCTTAGCGTCCCTTGCCACACGACGACGGCCACCTGCTCGATGTCGTCCTCGAGCTCGTCCTCTCGCTCCGGCCGCAGAACCAGCCCGGCCACGATCCCACCTGCCCCGGCCTCACGGACGACCTCCGCGCCCCGCGCGAGGCCTGCCAGGAGTGCCGCGACTGGCTCGCCGGCCTCCACCGTGGGAGCCGCGAGGCCGACCGCGAGGAGCGACGGCCCCGGGCCTAGCCTTTTTGCCGCTCCGGTGGTACGCTGCGACCAGTGAGAGTCAGCGACTTGAAGCCTGTTTTTCGCCGTACAATCGTACACCGCGAGAACGGCCGCACCGTTGACGCTGGCATGGTAATTTCCTACCGGCGAGAAATAGGGTCAAATCCGCTGTAATAAAGGGTCATTTTAACGTAATACTACTTAGCGGACGCTAAAGCATCACCCGTGCCAGCGTTCCTCCGCGAAATGTGCATCGAGTTTGCGCGACTCTGACACTTCGCCAGACTTCTAAAATAACTTACGCCTCCCGGTTTTTCGCCGTACCATTGTGGCATGACAAAGCCCACCGGCCGCCCCGTCGGCCGCCCCAAGGGAAGCGGGACTCTCACCGCGCGCGTCGAGCTCCGCGTGCGACCGGCGCTCCTCGAGAAGATCCAGCGCGCCGCCGAAGAGGACGGAGTGAGCCAGGCCTACTGGCTCCGCCGCGCCGTCGTCTCCGCGCTCCGCTGGCGAACGCGCCGAGCAGGGGATTAGGCTCGCCGACATGGGCGTCGCGCGCATCGGCCGAAGCCGCTCCTACAAGGTCCGCTGGCTCGACGGTGGTAAGCCCCCGCTGGGCGTCTACCGGCAGGAGACGCTCCACAACGTCGAGCGGGAGGACGCCGTCGCATACCTGAAAAAGAAGGTCGCAGAAGTAGCCGAGCGGCGCCCCGGCGACGGCCCGTCGAGGACGACGTTCAAGCAGCTGGCCGAGCGTTACCTCGAGATCAGAGGCCCGAAGCTCGCGCCCCGCTGGCTCGCCGACGTCAAGCGCATCCTCGAGGACCACTTCTATCCCCGCTTTGGAGCCAAGCGCGCCGACCAGCTGCGTCCCGCCGACGTCATCCGCTTCCGGCACGACCGCGAAGACGAGGTATCGGGCGCGACCATCAACCGCGAAGTAGCCGTCTTGATGACCATCCTGAACTTCGGCGAGGCCGAAGGCTGGATCGAGCGCAACCCGATCCCCAGGTCGAAGGTAAAGCCCTACCGTGAACAGAAGCGAACCCGCGCGTTCACCCAGGAAGAATGGCGCCGGCTGGTAACCGCGTTCGACGACCCCGTCGCCTGGCGAGCTCACTTGAAGAAGGTCCGCAGGCTCGGCCCCGTCGTCACCGACTTGATGACCGGCAAGAGCAGGCGCCACGGCGGCGCCCCGCGCCCGGACTCCGACTCCGCCACCGCCTACCGCGACCGGCTCCGGGCAGCCGCCACCGTCTTCAAGGCGCTCCTCCTCTTCGGCAGCCGGCGAGGAGAAGTGCTTGACCTCCGGTGGTCCGACGTCGACACCCGGCGCGGCGTCGTTCGCGTTCGCCTGCCGAAGACGGTCCGTCGCGGCCTGCCGCAGAAGGTCCTACCCCTGGCGAGCGGTATCAAGCTCCTCCTCGACGCCCAGCCGCGCGGCGTCGGCGACGGCTACGTCTTCCCCCGCCCCGTCGACGACTACACGCGCGCCGCGAGGCCGAAGGGGAAGGCGCCGAAGCGCCGGGCATCGGCCCCGTGGGAGCCGCGCAAGCTGGCCCGCGCGTTCGCACTGGCAAAGGAGCTCGCCGGCCTGAAGGAGCAGAAGGGGACGCCGCGCTCCGCCGTCGCCGTCATCCACACGATCCGCCACACCGTCGAGACCTGGCTCGCCCGGGCCGGCTTCACGGAGACGCTACGCAACGCCTACCTCGGACACGTCGACGGCTCGACGGCCGGCGTCTACACGCACCTCGAGCCCGCCGACCTCATTCCACTCGTCGAGAAACTGTCCGAAGCAGCAGGATTTCTGCAAGCCGGTGACGCGAAAGGTGACGCGTCAACAAGAACGCCGGGACTCGCCCGGCGCTAACCCTCACAGAATAAATGGTGGAGCTGAACAGGATCGAACTGTCGACCTCCTGAATGCCATTCAGGCGCTCTCCCAACTGAGCTACAGCCCCACGCTTTGAAAGACCGGCGGGGCGCAGGCGCCTCCGCGGACCGGGGAAATTAGCATTCCGGATCACCGCGGTCAAGGCACCCCGGTTTCCCTATGATTCCGTCCATGGACACACGTCCTCGCGACCCCGAGACGCTCCGGAGGCGGGGAATCATCCAGAAGCTCCTGGGCGGGATGAACCTCCGCTTCCCCGGCCTCTTCGCCCTCCTCGCCGCGGTGTTCCTCGTCGACCTCGTCGTGCCCGACTTCATTCCCTTCGTCGACGAGATCATCCTCGCGCTCCTCACGATGCTCTTCGGGCTCTGGAAGGACCGCCGGGCGACGGTGGTCACGACGGCGAGGTCCGGGCCTCCGCTTCCGCCCGCTCGACCGCCGCTCCCACCCCCGCCCCCCGGCGTTCGCTGAAAGGCCCGCGGCCGCCGGCGCCTACCGCATCGCGCGGAAGGTGTCGCAGGCCTTGAGGTCGCCCGTCTCGAGCCCCCTGCGGAACCAGGTCACCC
>CAZNSS010000176.1:0-7552 GCA_964575465.1 uncultured Holophagales bacterium
GTCATCGACGACGAGAACGTCGTCAGCCCGAGGACGAGGAAGGCGAGGATGAGTGCAGCTCCGGCCCAGTAGGCTTTCTTCATGACGGGTCCTCCGGGGTCTCCCGCGCGATCGCGGCGCGGACCTTTCGGTCGAGGCGGACGAGGAACCCGAAGATCCCTGCCCAGATGATGATGTTGACGGCGGCGACGTAGAACAGCGCGCCGTGAGAGACGGCGACCGTCGGGGCGTCGGGGGTCATGCTGCTCCTCCGGACTTTTCCTCGAGGCGGCGAATGAACCGGGTCGCCTTGAGGTCGAGGGAGTACATCCACGCGAAGAGCGCCGTGAACGCGATCATCGACGTGAAGAAGACGAGCTTGATGTCCGGCGACATCTCGACCTTCCCCCGGGCGTTGATGACGGTGTCGGGGTGGAGGGAGGCGTACATCCGCGGGACGGCGAACATCAGGAACGGCACGGTCACGAACGCGACGAGGGCGTACGCGGCCGAGAGGGTCGCCCGGCGTTCCGGCTCCTCGATCGCCTGCCGGAGCCCCAGGTAGGCGCCGTAGACGAGGAGGAGGAGGACGATCGAGGTCTCCCTCGGGTCCCAGTTCCAGTACGAGTTCCACATGACCTTCGCGAAGATCGACCCGGTCACCGTGGCCAGGACGCAGAAGAGGATCCCGAGGCGGGCGGCCGAGGCGGCCGCGTCGTCGCGCTCGATCTTCCGGGTCCGGAGGTAGAGCGCCGAGTGGACGGCGGCGAGGAAAAAGGCCAGGGCGGAGATCCAGGCCATGGGGACGTGGAAGAAGACGATGCGGGAAGACTCGCCCACGAAGTTCTCCGCGGGGTGGGCGTAGAGGAAAGCGGCCCAGAGGATGACGGCCATTCCGACGCCCAGGACGACCTTCCCGGCGGTGCCGAGAACCTGCATCGGCGCGGATGATACGAGAACGGGACCCGATAGAGGACCTTTTGGGGTCCGATTCGGGGTTCTTCTGATCGATTGATGGGTTCGGCTCGGTCCGGAGGGTTTCCCTACTCGCGCCAGACGGCGTCGAAGAGGAGGAACGAGGCGGTCACCATGAGGCCGTCGTAGGCGAAGAGGAGCCGCGCGGCGTCGAGCCCGGCGGCGATCCCCGGCTCGGTGGCGGCGACCCTCGTCCCGGTGACGGCGGCGACGAGGGGAGGGAGGAGGAGCGGGGTCGCGAGGACCGCGAAGAGCGCCCCCTTGGCGGCCGTCTTCGCGACGATCGCGGCGATGAAGGTGGAGGCGGAGGCGAGCCCGACCGCGCCGAGGGCGAGGATGGCGAGGAAGAGGCCTGGCGCGGCGATCCCGAACGACATCATCGCGAGGAAGAGGGGGACGACGAACGCCATCACGACGCCGAGGAGCGCGAGGTTCGAGAGGAGCTTGCCGAGGAAGACGGCGGGAGGCGGTGCCGAGAGGCGGAGCGCCAGGGCGGTCCCGGTCTCTTCCTCGTTCACGAAGGCTCTCGAGAGGCCCGTCATCGCCGAGAAGAAGAGGACGATCCAGAGGAGGACCGAGTTGACGACGGGGCGGTCCTCGATCGAGAGGCGGGTCGGCCCGACGGCGTAGCCGACGAGGATCAGGACCGAGAAGGCGAAGAGGAGGAGGGCGTTGAGGGCGACGCGCGTCCGCCACTCGGTCCGGAGGTCCTTGACGAAGACGGCCGCCGCCGCGCGGAGGATCACAGCGTCACCCTCTCGTCGGCGAGCGCGAGCTCGCGTGGGTCGTTCGTGGCGAGGACGACCGTGCCCTGCCGCTTCTGGAGAGCGACGATCGTCTCGACCGCCTGGTGACCCGCCTCGTCCAGGTTCGAGCCGGGCTCGTCGAGGAAGAGAACTGCGGGCGAGCCGAGGACGGCGTAGGCGAGCTTGACGCGCTGCCTCTGGCCGGTCGAGAGGAAGCGGGTCCGGATCGTCCGGAGCCGCTTCGGCTCGAGCCCGACCTCGGCGATGCGGCGCTCGGCCTCCTCGCGGGGGATGGGGCGCCCGGCGACGCGGGAGAAGAACTCGAGGTTCTCGGCCGGCGTCAGCTCGCCGTAGAGCGCGAGGTCGGGGGCGCACCACCCGATCCGACCGTGGGCGTCGCGGACGGTGACCCGCTCGCCGGGGCGCGCGGGGTCCTCGAGCCAGACGCTCCCGGACGACGGGCGAATGAGGCCGACGAGCGTCTTCACGAGCGTCGTCTTCCCCGAGCCGTTCGCGCCCGCCACGCCGAGGACCTGCCCCGGCTCCGTGGCGAAGGAGAGGGGGCCGAAGATCTTCCGGGGGCCGAACGAGCGGCAGAGCTTCTCGGCGACGAGGCGCACGGCCGCGGAGGATACAGGGACACCGCGGCCGCGCGTCGTGGAGAATCGGCGGGTGCGCGGGATCCTCCTCGGCTTCCCCCTCTTCGTCCTGGTCGCCCTCTGGCGGGCGACGCTCCGCATCCGCCTCGTCGGGCGCGAGAACCGCGAGGCGATCGAGCGCTCGGGGCGGCCCGTGCTTCACGCGATCTGGCACCAGCGGATGGTGGCGGGGATCCTCCGGTTTCCCTGGACCGGTACCGTGACGATGGCCTCGAGGAGCCGGGACGGCGACGTCATCGCCGGGTTCCTCTCCTGGTGGGGATTCCGCGCGGTGCGCGGATCCTCCTCCCGCGGCGGGGGAGAGGCGCTCACCGAGATGGTGGAGGCCCTCCGGGGGACGACCCGCTGGGCCGCGCTGACGCCCGACGGGCCGAGGGGGCCCGCCCGGCGCTGCAAGCCGGGCGTGCTGCGCCTCGCCGAGGAGCTGGACGCCCCGATCATGCCGGTCGGAACGTCCTCGGCCCGGCCCCGCTTCCTCCGGTCCTGGGACCGCTACCTCCTCCCGATGCCCTTCTCGCGCTGCGCGGTCGTCTTCGGGGAGGGGCTGCGGCGGAGAGCGGGAGAGAGCGACGAGTCCTTCCTCGCCCGCGTCGACGCGGCGATCGACGCGATGACCGACGAGGCCGACCGGATCTGCGGCGTCGTCGGCGCCCCGCGGGAGCGAGAGCCGGGGAAGACGGAGGTGGTTTCGTGACGAATCTCCCGGTCACCCTCGACGACGTGCGTGCCGCGGCGGAGCGCATCGCCGGGCGCGTCCACCGGACGCCCGTCCTCACGTCCCGGACCGCCGACGCCGTCGCGGGCGCGCGGCTCTTCTTCAAGTGCGAGACCTTCCAGCGGGTCGGCGCGTTCAAGGCGCGGGGGGCGTTCTCGCGCCTGACCCTCCTCTCCGGGGACGAGCGCCGGCGCGGCGTCGTGTCGTTCTCCTCGGGGAACCACGCGCAGGCAGTCGCGCTCGCCGCGCGCGACCTCGGCGTCCCCGCGACGATCGTCATGCCGGACGACGCACCGGCCCTGAAGCTCGCCGCCACGCGCGGCTACGGCGCCGAGGTCATCCTCTACCACCGGAAGGAGGAGGACCGCGAGGCGATCGCCCGGCGGCTCGTGACGGAGAGGGGCGTGATCCTCGTCCCTCCCTTCGACGACGAGGCGGTGATCGCCGGCCAGGGGACTGCGGCGCTCGAGCTCCTCGAAGAGGTCCCCGACCTGGACGTCGTCGTCACGCCTTGCGGCGGTGCCGGCCTCCTCGCCGGCACGGCCGTCGCGGCGACAGGGCTGAAGCCGGGGATCCGGGTTCTCGGCGTCGAGCCCGAGGCGGGGGACGACGTGGCCCGGTCCCTGCGCGAGGGACGGCGGGTGTCGATCCCCGTTCCGGAGACGATCGCCGACTCGCTCCAGACGACGCGCGTCGGCGAACGGAACTTCGCCATCCTGCAGGCGCTCGTGGAGGCGGTCGTCACCGTCAGCGACCTCGAGCTGCGCCGCGCGATGGCGTTCCTCTTCTCGAGGATGAAGCTCGTCGTCGAGCCCGGGGGATCGGCGGCGGCCGCCGCGATCCTCGCCGGGAGGGTGCCGGCGGTGGCGGGCCGGCGCGTCGGCGTGGTCCTCTCGGGGGGAAACGTCGACGCCGCGCGCTTCGCGGAGCTGGTGGCGGGACTCCCCTCCTGAAGGTCAGCGAAAGAGCGTGAAGCCGACGGCGATCGAGAGATAGCCCGGCTTCACGTCGTAGCCCGCGTCCGCGAGGCCGGTGGTGGCGGTCGGCTCGAGGTAGACCCAGCGGGCGTCGAGCGTGACGGCGCTCGTCCGCGACGGCCGGACGTCGATGCCGGCCCCGACGTGGACTCCGAACTGCGCCTCGGTTCCCCCGCCGAATTCCGTGTTTCGTCCCTTCGGCGTCGTCTTCACGACGTGCAGGCCCGCCCCTGCGAGGAGGAATGGCTGGACCCGCGTCCTCGGGAAGAAGAAGAGCTGCCCGGTCCCCGTCACCGGGATCTCGACGAGGCCGAGGATCGGCCCCGAGGCGACTTCGAGCGTGTCGTCCCGGTAGCCGACGCTTCCCTCCAGCCCGAGGGAGGCCGAGACCCGGTAACGCAGACGGATCCCTGCCGCCAGGGAGGAGCCGTCGGACGAGGGTCCCTCGGTCATCCCGACGTGAGCGCCGAGTCCGAGACCGGGGTCCGAGAACGACTGCGCCGCCGCGGCGGCGGGGAGCGCGGCGGCGAGGAAGGCGAGAGCGCGGAGGAGAGGGATCGGCCTCACGTGGCTCCGATGGTAGCGGGACACCGCGCCGGGCGCTCGATCGTCGATAATCGCCCGGAGTGAGCAGAAAGAAGGGCTGGCAGGAAGACCTGATCCCGGTCGCGGTCGCGATCCTCGGTCAGCTCGCCCTGCTCCGTTTCGTCGACTGGGCGAAGGAGAACGTCGCCACGCAGCCGATCGCCCGGCAGTGGACGGAGAACAGCTTCTACTTCGCGCCGCAGCTGGTGACGCTGCTCATCGTCATCCTGGTGCTGCGGGTCTTCCGGAGCTTCCTGCGCGAGCAGGGGGTCCGCCTCCGGGACTTCCTCCGCTCCTCGGTCGTCGTCCTCCTCTTCGCCGTGGTCGTCGTCCTCGGCGTCCACCTCGACCAGGTCTTCGCCTTCGCCGGGAGGGTCATCCCGCCCGCCGCCGACGTGGCCCGCTATCTCGCGAAGGCCCCGCTCTACCTCTTCCTCTCGCGTTTCAGCATCGCCCGCCTCGCGACCGACCTCGTCGCCCTCGGCCTCTTCCTGCTGACGCTCCGCAGGTCACGTCCGAAGAACCCGGACCTCCTCGCGGCGCAGGAAGCGCTCCGCTCCAGGGACTACGCCCGGGCCGGCGAGCTCTTCCTGAAGGTGGGCGACGCCGAGGGGGCCAAGCGCGCCTTCCGGAAGGGAAAGCTCCCGTCGCGAATCGCTCCCATCGAGCTGCGGCAGGGGAACGCCCGCCTCGCCGCCGAGCTCTGGGAAGAGGCGGGAGACGCGTTCGCCCTGGAGGCGGCGAAGGCGTGGGAAGCGGCCGGCGAAAGCGCGAAGTCCGCTTCCGCGAGGACGCGCGCGATCGCCGAGGCCCGGCAGTCCGCCCGCTGGGACCGCCTCGCCGAGGCCGCCGAGGCGGCGGGGGACGTCGCGGCGCTGGCGGACGCCTGCCGGAAGATCGCCGAGGGGACGACCTTCGGTGCCGGAAAGAGCTCGCTCTGGAAGAGGGCGGGGGAGACCGCGCGGGCCGCGGGGCGCTCCCTCGAGGCGGCCGAGTCGTTCAGGCTCGCGGGAGAGCCGCTCCAGGCCGGTCCCCTCTACCTCGCGGCGGGGCGACCCCAGGACGCGGCGAGGGAGTTCGAGCGGGGCGGGGACCTCGCGGGAGCCGCGGACGCCTACGCGAAGGCGGGGCAGGGAAAGACTGCAGCCGAGCTGATCGCCCGCGACCTCGAGGGGAAGGCCGACTGGGCCAGCGCCGCCGACGCGTGGGCGAAGGCCGAGAAGTGGGACAAGGCCGCGCTCCTCTACGAGCGGACCGGACGCCTGCCGGAAGCGGCCCGCGCGTTTCGCGAGTCGGGAAAGCTCGATCGGGCCGCTTCGCTCTTCCAGAAGGCGGGCCAGCTCCCCGAGGCCGCGGCGGCGTTCGAGGCGGCGGGCAAGGCCGAGGTCGCGGCCGGCCTCTACAGGGAGCTGCAGGAGTGGGAGCGCGCCATCTCGCTCTACCGCGCCGCCGGCAGGTACGCCGAGGCCGCTCAGGTCCTCCAGGAGCGGGGACGCTTCGACGAGGCGGTCTCGCTCTTCGTCCGCGCCGGACGGGGCGTCGACGCGGCGCGGAACGCCCTCCGCGGCGAGCACCGCGACAAGGCGTGGGACCTCCTGACCGGTGTGCGGCGGGCCGACCCGGGAGTCGCCGACGTCTTCCTCGAGCTCGCCGAGGCGCACCTGATCCACGGCGAGGCGAAGGACGCCATCCACGTCCTCCGGGAGCTCCTCGGGCACCGGCCGATCGACGACACGACGATCGCGGCGCACGAGGCGTTCGCCCGCGCGTTCGAGGCCCGCGGCGACCTCGCCGGAGCGAAGGAGAAGCTGACGGCGATCGCGGCGTTCGACCCGAGCTACCGGAATGCGGCGACGCGGGCCCTGGCGCTCGAGGCCCGGCTCGACGCCGGGGAGCTCCCGGCCGCCATCGAGGTCTCCGGGCCGATTTCCGTCCCCGCCCCCGAGCCCGGGTCCTCCCAGCTGCGCCCCGGACCGCGCAGCCATTCGGGCACGTTCCAGGCGATGGCGGCCACGGCCGGCCTCCCGTCGGCCGAGACGCCGGAGTCCCGCTACGAGATCGTCGCCGAGGTGGGCCGCGGCGGGATGGGGATCGTCCACAAGGCGTTCGACCACAAGCTCGAGCGGCACGTCGCCCTGAAGATCCTCCCGGGGCAGCTCTGGGGCGACGAGACCGCCATGCGGTACTTCATCCGTGAGGCGCGGGCGATCGCGGCGCTCAAGCACCCGAACGTCGTCGGGCTCTACGATTTCGGGGAGGGCTTCGGGAGCGCCTACCTCGCGATGGAGTTTCTCGAGGGACCGAACCTGCAGTCGCTGCTGAAGAGCGACCCCGAGCGGATGAAGAGGAACTGGCGCGACTGGTTCGTCCAGGCCGCGCGCGGCATCGCCGCCGCCCACTCCAAGGGGATCCTCCACCGCGACCTGAAGCCGGCGAACCTCGTCCTCGACGAGCACGGGATCCTCCGGATCCTCGACTTCGGCCTCGCGAGGCCGGAGGCCGACTCGGGCTCCACGTCGAAGCTGATCGGCACCCCCGCCTTCTTCCCTCCGGAGGTCCTCCGGGGCGAGTCCGCCTCGCCGGCGTCCGACGTCTACTCCCTCGGCGCGACCTTCTACACGCTCGCGGCGGGGCGCTGGCCCTACGTCGGGGACGACGTCCTCGTGGCGCGTCTCGAGAGGGAGCCGGACGACCCGCGTCCCTTCGCCCCGTGGCTCCACGAGGCCGAGGTCGCCGTTCTCCTGCACTCCATCGCGCGGCACCGCCCGGAGCGATACCAGGACGGCGGGGAGCTGCTCGGGGCGCTCCTCAGCCTGGAGGCGTAGGAGGCCGGCTTCAGCGCCTGCGGCGCCGCGCAGGGCGGGGCGCCGGCCCTCGGGCCCCTCTGGGCAGGATCCCGGCGGCGAGGCAGCGCGC